>DATEGH010000208.1:0-9589 GCA_035280185.1 Terriglobales bacterium | reverse complement strand
AAAACTCCGGATAGCGAATTTCATCGGCCTGAACCAGGCGCAGAGCTTTGATCAATGCTTCCTGTGAAAAACTTCCAGCCACCTTCCACCCGGAATGCTGCATAGGCTCGACGTGAGTTTGTCCATCCGGCATATAGAAGACATCTTCGCCGCGGATCAGGTCGGCGTAGTAGGACTCCACTCCAGCCCCATTGAGAATACCGATCACTTCGGGGAACCGGAGCTTCCCTGATTCGGAGCCTTTGAGGGCGGCCTTCATCGCTTGACTGTCCATATTGCCTCCACAATCTCACGCGTAGCGCCGGTTGGTGAACTCCACGAGTGCAGCCAGTTTGGCGCGGGCGGCGCCTGAATCAATCGATGCAACGGCCACAGGCATGGCTTCTTTGAGTGAATCGGCTTTGCCGGCAGCGACCAGCGCGGCAGCGGCGTTCATCAGCACGATGTCGCGGCGCGCGGACTTCTCGCCGTTGAGGATTTCGCGGATAATATCCGCATTCTGCCCAGCATCACCACCGGAAATCGCACTGAGCGGCGCAGGGCTGAACCCAAACTGGTCAGGGGTAACTTCATACACCCGCACCCATTCGCCGCGCACTTCGCCGATGCGCGTAGGACCACTGATGGAGATTTCGTCTAGCCCATCCGCGCCGTGGACCACCAGCGCGCGGTTGAGGCCGAGCATTTGCAGCGCAGTCGCCAGCTTCTCCACCAGGGACTCCGAATACACGCCGACTACCTGCGCGGAAGCGCGCGCCGGATTCGTAAGTGGTCCCAGAAGATTGAAGACGCTGCGCAGCGGCCGCAGTTCGCGCCGGGCGGGCTGCACATACCTGGTAGCCGTGTGCATGGCGGGCGCAAACATGAAAGCGATTCCGACTTCACGAAGACAGTCAGCAATGCGTGTGGCCGGCACGGTGATGTTTACGCCGAGAGCTTCCATCACATCAGCCGACCCGCACTTGGAGGTGATGCCGCGGTTGCCATGCTTGGCGACGCGTACGCCTGCACCTGCAATCGTGAGCGCGCTGGCTGTAGAGATGTTGAAGGTATCGCTGGCGTCGCCGCCAGTGCCGCAGGTGTCCACCAGCGCGTCGCGGTCGGTACCGCTGACGTCGAGCGCCAGACCGTTCTCGCTGGCGATGGGCTGCGCTGCCGCGCGAATGGCTTCGGCAAATCCGACAATCTCCTCCACCGTTTCGCCTTTCATGTGCAGCGCCACGAGCAGGGCCGCGATCTGCGCATCGGTGGCCTTGCCGGAGAGAACTTCCGACATCACGGCGCGGGCTTCCTCGCGGTTGAGCGAGGCGCGATGGTGGGCGATCTTGTGCAGCGCGTCGGTAATCATGGCCGGGATGGCTGGGAATTAGCTTAGCATCGCACGCAAGCGCAGTCATGGCGAGAACCGGGCCATCGGGAGTCGGATCATCGGATCATCGGAAAGCGGCAAAGTACGGCATCGGTTACTTGCCGCTGGTTGTCGCTTGTGACTGCTGAAGCCCTCCTATAAGTTGGCGCTGATTTCGGAGGGAAACATGATGCGAGCGTTGGTGGTTCTTGTGTTCATCACATCCCCTTTGCCCGGAGTTGCTCAAAACAGCTTCGACAGAGGCTCAGGAGAGATCTTCGCCATGGCATCGGTTAGCAGTGGCGAGGACATCCCGGGTAGCAGCGGAAATGCCGCCGGTTTTTGCATTGGCGCGGCATGGAAGCTCTCGCCCGACGCAGGCGTTGTGATCGATTTCGGCAGACACTTCGTGTCGGATCAACATGTCGGCTTCACGAGTGTGATGGGCGGTGTGAGACTGTACAGCGGAGAAAGATATCGCACATCCGGATTTTTCCACGTGCTCTTCGGCGCGCAACGAACCGCACGATTCGGTCCACCAGCGACATGGGATTTGATGTTCACACCAGGAGCTGGTTTCGATATCCGGCTTACGGATCGGATCGCATTCAGGCCATTGCAGCTTGATCTGACTTGGACTAAGAGCCCCGGGCTGCTGCGGGCGAGTTCAGGATTTGTTTTTAATTTTGGGAGATGAACGGTTCTAACTCGCGACCTCTGGAAATTATTGCACCGATCATTGGACAACAGCGTCTTTCATCCGATCTTCCGATGAACCGATCTCGCGATGAACCAATTCGCGTTTGCCCATCCCGTCCTCTCTCTTATAAAATCACAGGTTCTTCTTGCTCGGCCGAACGTTTCTGTACAACCCATCATGAAAATCCACGAGTACCAGGCAAAAACCATTTTGGCGAAGTATGGCGTCGCTGTCCCGCGCGGCGAGATGGCGGCAACGCGCGAAGAAGCCGAAGAGGCAGCGCAGCGGCTGCTGCACAATGGCGCCAAAGGCGTGGTGGTGAAAGCGCAGATCCACGCGGGCGGGCGCGGCAAGGGGGGCGGCGTTAAGGTCGCAAAGAACCTGGACGAAGCCAGATCGTGGGCAGACAAAATCCTTGGCATGAAGCTGGTGACGCACCAGACCGGTCCTGACGGCAAGATCGTGCAGCGCTTGCTGATTGAAGAAACGCTCCCGATTGAGCGCGAACTGTACCTTGGGATCGTGGTGGACCGCGTCACGGCAAAGCCGGTGTTCATGGCATCGGCGGCGGGCGGCATGGAGATTGAAGAAGTCGCGGCGAAAGATCCCAACGCCATTCTGCGAGAGGCGATTGACCCCACCATCGGATTCCAGCCGTTCCATGCGCGCAAGCTGGCCTTCGGTCTGGGGCTGAAGCCGGAGCAGATCAACGAAGCCGTGCGGTTTATGACCGGACTCTACCGCGCGTTTGTCGAGACGGATGCTTCACTGATGGAGATCAATCCGTTCATCACCACCACTGACGGCCGGCTGTTCGCGCTTGACGCGAAGATGAACTTCGACGACAACGCGCTGTTCCGCCACAAGGAACTGAAAGAGCTGCGCGACATCAACGAAGAAGATCCGCTGGAAGTAGAAGCCTCAAAGTATTCGCTCAATTACATCAAGCTCGACGGCAACATCGCCTGCATGGTGAATGGCGCGGGCCTCGCCATGGCGACCATGGACATCATCAAGTACGCGGGCGGCTCGCCGGCAAACTTTCTTGACGTAGGGGGCGGGGCGAATGCAGAGCAGATTCGCCATGCGTTTGAGATCCTGCTGAGCGACCGGAACGTGAAGGCGATCCTGATCAACATTTTCGGCGGCATTCTGCGCGTGGACACCCTGGCCAACGGCGTGGTGGAGGCCGCGCGCGCAACCAATCTGAAGCTGCCTCTGGTGCTGCGCCTGGAGGGAACGAACGTGGAGCAGGGGCGCGAGATCCTGAAGAAATCCGGACTTAACTTCCAAGTAGCGCAGACCATGAAAGACGCGGCGGAGAAAGTTGTCGCCGCGGCCAGATGGTCGCATAACGGATTCGAAGGCGGAGCAGGGGTATAGCCAAAAGATGGCGATTCTAGTCAATAAATCCACGCGATTATTGGTTCAGGGTATCACCGGACGTGAAGGCACGTTTCACGCCAAGGGCGCACAAGCATACGGAACCAATGTTGTAGGCGGGGTCACGCCGGGAAAGGGCGGCGCCACGCACGAGGGCTGGCCGGTGTTCAACACCGTTATGGAAGCCAAAGAGAAGACCGGCGCAAACTCGACGGTAATCTTCGTTCCACCACCGTTTGCCGCCGACGCCATCATGGAAGCCGCCGATGCGGAGATGCCCCTGATCGTCTGCATCACTGAAGGCATTCCGGTACTGGATATGGTGCGCGCCTGGGAGTACCTGAAGAGCAAAGGCAAGTCGCGGCTGATCGGGCCAAACTGCCCTGGGATCATCTCTCCGGGCAAGTGCAAGATCGGGATCATGCCTGGGCACATTCATAAAGAAGGAAATATCGGCATTGTTTCCCGCTCCGGTACGCTGACTTATGAAGCCGTGTTCCAGCTCACCCAACGCGGTGTGGGCCAGTCGACGGCCATCGGCATCGGGGGCGATCCCATTATCGGAACAAATTTCATTGACGCGCTAAAGCTGTTCAATGACGATCCAGAGACTGAAGCGGTGATCATGATTGGCGAGATCGGCGGCAATGCCGAAGAGAGCGCGGCTCAGTACGTGAAGCAGCACATGAAAAAGCCCGTCGCTGCTTTCATCGCCGGCCAGACTGCGCCTCCGGGACGGAGGATGGGCCATGCCGGCGCCATCATCTCCGGTGGGCACGGCACTGCGGCAGAAAAGATCAGAGCGCTGGAGAGTGCCGGAATCGCTGTGGCCAAGTCGCCTGCGGAGCTCGCGCAAACGTTGTTGGAGCGGGTCGGGGCGCGAGTCTAGAAATCAGGAGAATGTAAGAACGAATGCAAACTTTGCAGCGGACTTTTTCTATCGTCAAGCCGGATGCCGTCGCCAAAGGCGCCACCGGCGACATCATCCACATGATCCAGGAAAACGGCTTTCGTATTCTGGGCATGAAGATGCTGGAGATCACCAAGCCGCAGGCTGAGGGCTTTTACGCTGTCCATGCCGGCCGGCCGTTTTTTGAATCGCTGACCACCTTTATGTCGAGCGGTCCGCTTGTGGTGCTGGCGCTCGAAAAAAACAACGCGATTGCCGATCTGCGCAAGCTGATGGGCGCAACCAATCCGGCAAATGCCGAGGCGGGAACCATCCGCAAGAAGTGGGCGGAAAACATCGAGCGCAATGCCATTCACGGCTCCGATGCCGATGAGACTGCGCGTTTTGAGTTGAGTTATTTCTTCGCCGGGTATGAACTGAACCGGTGAGATCGTTATCAGAATCAGACATGTTCCAGCAGCTAGTGGCCAGGAGCTAGAAGCTATTTATGCCCCACATCCAGATCACAATGCTGAAGGGCCGCACCATCGAGCAGAAGCGCAAGCTGGTGGAACGCGTGACGGACGCGATGGCCGAAGAGGCCAAGACGCCCAAGGAAGGAATCGTCGTTACGATTGTGGAAGTCGAGCGCGAAGATTACGCCCGCGGCGGCGTTCTGATGGCCGACAAGAAGTAGGCGCTTACTCGATCGCGTGAAACAGCTCGCGGCTGCGCGATTCCATGATGCGGTTGAGCCCGCCCTGCACGTGTTCCTTGAAGTAAGGTGCCGCGCGATGCGCCTGAAGCGCGGCATCGTCTTTGTAAACTTCGTAAAAAAGAAACTTGCGCGGGTCGTCTGTGGATTGGTGCCCAACGTACTGCACGCAGCCAGGCTCCCTGCGCGAGTTTTCCTGAAGAATACGGATGATCCGCTTGCATTCTTCTTCCGTTCCGGGTTTCACCAGCATGTCTACTTTGAGTACGACCAAGCTGCGCCTCCCAATCACTTCACCCGCGCCAGTGTCTCGTCGCTTTTTGATTGAAGCAGGGCGGAGGAGAACTGCGGCACAAAGATGGTCTGGTCGCGGTCCGGACCGGTGGAGACCATTCCAATGGCAGCGCCGCTCTCTTTCTCGACAAAGCGCAGATATTCCTGCGCCTTCTTCGGCAGTTTGGAGAAATCGGTGATGCCTTGCGTGGATTGCTTCCATCCCGGCATGTTGCGGTAAATACATTCCACACGGTCAAAGCCGGTGGCGAGCGCAGGGATTTCTTCGCTCTTCTTGCCGTTGATCTTATAGCCGACGCAGACCGGGATCTCCTCGAGTTCGTCGAGCACGTCGAGCTTGGTCACTACCCACCAGTTCACGCCGTTGATCATCTGGGCATAGCGCAGCACGGGCAGATCGATCCAGCCGCACCGCCGTGGACGTCCGGTGACCGCGCCGTATTCATTGCCGCGCGCGCGAAGCTGGTCAGCGACTGCGCCTTCAACCTCGGTTGGAAAAGGACCGCCGCCGACGCGGGTGCAATAGGCTTTGGTGATGCCCAGCACGCTCTGGATCGCGTTGGGGGGAACTCCGGTGCCGATTACCGCGCCTCCAGCGCTCGCGCTGGAAGAGGTCACGAAGGGATAAGTTCCGTGGTCGATATCGAGCATCGTTGCCTGCGCGCCTTCGAACATCACGGACTCGCCGGCAGCGAGGGCCTGGTTCAGCAGCACGGCTGTGTCGGTCACAAACGGAGCGACCTGCTCCGCCGCCTTGGAGTACTCGGCGTACATGCTGTCGGCGTCGAGCGGCTCGGAGTTGAACAGAGCGTGAGCAATCATGTTCTTCTCGCGGCAGGCGTTCTCGATAGTCGTCCGCAGCAGCTCGCGGTCCAGGAGGTCGGCCACGCGCAGCCCGCGGCGACCCATCTTGTCTTCATACGCCGGGCCGATGCCGCGTGAGGTAGTGCCGATCTTCACGCGTCCGGGAGCGTTCTCCGCGCCCATCTCGATCATGCGGTGATAAGGAAGGATCACGTGCGCGCGGTTGGAGACAAACAGATTTCCGTCGACCTGAACGCCGCCGTCACGCAGCATTTTGACTTCCTTGAGAAAGGCCAGCGGATCGAGCACCACGCCGTTGCCGATCACGGCGCGGCAGCCTGGGCGCAGCACGCCGCAGGGTACAAGTTGCAGAACGAACTTCTTGCCTTGAATGATGACGGTATGGCCGGCATTGTGGCCACCGGCATAACGCGCCACCACGGAGAAGTGGTCAGAAAGCACGTCAACGATTTTGCCTTTGCCTTCATCGCCCCACTGGGCGCCGACGATAACCGCTGTCTTACCGCGACTCACGACTGCTTGCACACTCCTCGCCCGCACGGTTTTCGCAGAATTTGAATAGTTCCGGAAAGATCAGGACGGGAAGATTGGTAATACTCATAGATTTTAGCAAACAAATCCGGCAGACGTTCATCGCGTTCAGCGATGAAAGCACGCTCTTCTCCTGGTTTGCCGTTGCAGACGCCCAGATTTACCCTGTTCGTTCATGCTGCCGTTCAAGCTGGTCTACAGCGACGACTACTATCTGCCGATCGGGGCGCACGTCTTCCCCGCCGAGAAGTACCGTCTGACACAGCGGCGGCTGCTCGAATCCGGAGTGGCGGAGCCAGACGATTTCATTACGCCCAAGCCCGCCAAGGATGAAGACGTGCTTCGCGTACACACCCGCGAGTACGTTCACAAGCTCAAGACTGGAACTCTTTCTCCCATGCAAGAGATGCAGATGGAAGTCCCGTATTCGCCGGAGTTGGTGAAGGCGTTCTGGCTGGCGGCAGGCGGTTCGATTCTTGCTGCCGATCTGGCGATGCGCGATGGTCTGGCATTCAACATCGGCGGTGGATTTCATCATGCCTTCCCTGATCACGGTGAAGGATTTTGCGTGGTGCATGATGTTGCTGTGGCAATCAAGCGCATGCACCACGATGGGAAAATCTCGCGCGCTATGACCGTGGATCTCGATGTCCACGACGGAAATGGAACAGCTGCAATCTTTCCTCCCGACAATAAGATGGGCAATCCACTACCAAGCGCGGGATCCGTCAGCCCCAAGGTGCAGAAGCTGGATCCTCGCGGAGCCAGCAATGGTGAATTGGAAGTGTTCACCATTTCTCTGCATCAGGCGCACAACTATCCGGCGTTCAAGCCACCGTCCTCGATTGATGTGAACCTGCCGGACGGAACCAACGACGAAGAGTATCTGGGGTGGCTCGATCAGGCGCTGAGTTCGGCTTTCCGCAGCTTTGAGCCTCAGCTCCTTTGCTATATTGCGGGAGCTGATCCATACCGCGAAGATCAGTTGGGAGGATTGGGATTGACAATTGAGGGCCTGAAACGGCGCGACGAGTTGGTGTTTCGGGTGGCCAAATCGCGCGGAGTTCCCGTGATGGTCACCTATGCCGGAGGATATGCCCGCCGCGTGAAAGATACAGTTACCATTCACTGCAATACCGTCATCGCCGCGCGGGAGCTGAGCTGAGATGCAGCTTCAACTCATCCGTCACGCAACGCTGCTGATTGAGTATGCCGGCATGCGGCTGTTGGCGGACCCCATGCTGAACGATGCAGGCGCGGGTCCGCCAATCCAGAACTCGCCGCAGCCGCGCCCCAATCCTCTGGTTCCGCTTCCCTGCCCGGTGGAGCAGGTGCTTGACGGAGTGCAGGCGGTGCTGGTGACGCACACACATCGCGACCATTGGGATGATGCCGCGATTCAACTCATTCCGAAAGACCTCCCGCTGTTTTGCCAGCCGGAGGACCAGAGCAAGATGGAAGCTACGCACTTCCTGAACACTGCGCCAGTGCACGATGCGCGACACTGGAGCAAGATTTGTATCACGCGTACAGGCGGCCAGCACGGTACCGGCGAGATCGGCAAAGCCATGGCGCCGGTAAGCGGCTACGTCCTCACCAACGACCAGGAGCCGACGCTCTACATCGCCGGCGACACCATCTGGTGCAAGGAAGTTGCTGAAGCGATCCATCGTTACCATCCCGACGTGATCGTGGTGAACGCCGGCGGCGCGCGTTTTCTTCAGGGCGATCCCATCACCATGACGGCCGAAGACGTGATTCAGGTCTGCCGCGCGGCTCCGCACGCGCGAGTCATCGCGGTGCACATGGAGGCAATCAATCATTGTCTGGTGACGCGGCGCGATCTGGCGCATGCCGCGCAAAAAGCCGCGGTTAAGGTAGAAATACCATCGGACGGGGAGATGGTTATCTTTGATAGCCAGTAATGATCGTCAGGAAAGGCGGGTGGAGCTGCTGCTGGCGAGCTCGCGCATGCTCTCAAACAAAAACGCCTGAGTGGGAGTTCCGGGAGCGATGGCTTCCAGCGGCAGGCTGACGGAAAAATGAGGGCTGCGGCGCTGGAAATCGATGCTGGAGAACTCGTGATCGCCCTGGGCCAGTGAGGTCATGGCGCAGGAGATTTCCTTTTTCCAGCCCGTACGTGTGCTGATCACAAGAGGGCCGGTCTGCTCGATGGTCCAGCCATTCTCCTTGCGACGCGCCCTGCGGCTGCTGCGGGCAAACCAGCGAAAGTTCTGGACGTGCAGCGAGAACGCCGGCGGAAGGTCGAGGTCGGCCTGGAAGGTGAAAAGCTCACGGCGGCGCTTGAGATGGGCCATCAGCCAGTGCAGCGGGAACTCGCACGGCATCATTTCAATCATTACGCTGGCGCGATGAAAGACTCCGCAGGTGAGCGACAGCGGCACTTTGAAGCGGGAGGGAGCGATCCAGCGGATGCCACCGACCTGCCCCTGGCCGGAAAGCGCGGATTGAATCCACACGATCACTTCCCGGGCGCGGCGGCGGTGGCGCTGCACCGAGACCCAATACCACAGCGCACAGAACACGCCCGCAAGGACAAGATAGAGGACCGCCAGGAGAGCCATGCGGATATATAAGATGCATGGCGCAGGCCCTTAGATGTAAAGCAGAAAACTACAAACCCTTATAGATTCCGCCATCGATAAGTAGCGTCTGACCCGTAAGATAGGAGGCCCTCTCTGAAGCGAGCCATAGGATAGCGTCGGCGATCTCCTGCGGCTGGCCCACGCGACGGAGCGGGATTTCCGCCGACCACTGCCCATAAACCGCTTCCGGAGAAGTTCCCGCCGCCACGGCGCGAACGCCGGCCAGTTCCTTCAGCCGCTCAGTAGCGGTGTATCCCGGAGCGACATTGTTCACCAGAATTCCGTCCTTACCAAACTC
>DATEGH010000207.1:0-12117 GCA_035280185.1 Terriglobales bacterium | reverse complement strand
AGATCTGCTCAAACCCGGCATTGCCTACCCCATGCGGCAATCGCTCCAGCAGCGCCGGCATAATGACCGCAACCGAAGTAAACATTCGCGGATACTTGAAGGCGAACCGCAGTGCGCCATAACCACCCATGGAGACACCGCCGATGGCGTGTCCTCTGCGCGTTCCTAAAAGGCGGAACTTCTTCTCCATCCGCGGCATAAAGTCGCGAACGAAGAAATCCTCGTATTTAACCTTGCCGTTCTTGGAATTGATGTAAAACGAGCGATCGGCCGCGGGCGTGATGATCACGAATTCGCCGATGGTTTTCCGCTCCCAGAGGTCTTCAATTAATTGCCAGCCGCCGCTCGTAACCAGAAAACTCTGATTACCGCCCAGTCCATGCAGGAAATAGAGGACCGGAAATTTCTTTGCCGGCTGCGCATCGTAGCTGGGCGGCAACAGCGCGCAATAACCCACTGGCGTCGGTACATAGGAGCTTTTAATTGCCCCGCACTCGACCCGCTCAGCCGCAGAGGCCTTTGCAACTAGGAACAGCGTGGCAACGAGAACAAGTGTCAGGGCACGATCCCTCAGTGCGGGATCGTGCCGCGTTGGCAGGAAATTTGCCGGCTTTAGCAGATGATTCTTTTCTCGCTCTGCGCTGACTTCACTCCGGCCTGAATTGTATCTGAGGTGACTAATTGCTAATTGCCAATTGCCAATTGCCGCGCTTCTACTCATGCCGCAGCGCCTGCACCGGATCCAAACGCGCCGCTCGCGATGCCGGATACAATCCAGCAAACAAACTCACCAGAATCGAGAAGGTTACGCCGGCAATCACCAGCCACATGGGCACATACCAGAACGTTTCCGGCTTCAGCTCCTGCCGCATCATGTAGACATTCGTCCCAATATTGATGACCCGGCCGATCATCCAGCCCAAGGCAACTCCCAGCGCCCCGCCTAACGCACCCATAGAACCGGCTTCGACGAAGAAGATCTGCTTCACGTCACCATCGGTCGCGCCCAGCGCTTTCATAATGCCGATCTCGCGTCGCCGCTCCAGGATCGCCATCACCAGCGTATTCACAATCCCAAGTGACGCCACCACCAGTGCCAGGCTGCCAAACACTCCCAGGAAGAGATCGAGAAACACAAATGCCTTCTGCAGTCCGCGCGATGCGTCCACAATCGAGAACGTGTTGAATCCCTGCTTCTTAATCGCATCTTCCACGTGCACCACGTCTTTGCTCTTGCGCACGCGAACGATCAGCGCGTTATAAGTCTTGCCCAGGCCCGGCCGCACAATGCCGCTCACGTCGCCGGCCTGCATCATGTTCAGCGACTCAGCGTATCCCGTGGGCAGCAGCGCCGAGGTGCGCCCGTTGCGCATGCCGCGATATGGTTCGGCGGTGACAATGCCCACAATCTTCAATCGTGCTTCACGTCGCACCACGTTGAAGCTCGTAGCGTCGTCACCGGAATCTGGATCCGCCGCCGCTGGAGCCGGCCCATTGGCCTGCCGCTCGGCATAACGGAGCACCACTTCCTTCCCCAGCAGTTGATCCGCTTGTTGCGGCGTAAGCTTCACTTCAGAATTGCGCGGCTCAGCCGGCAACTCGAGAAGCGCGCGACCGAAATCAGCCAGGATGATTACTTCTGCTGCGTTGTCATTGGAGAAGAAGCGCCCCTGAAAATCATCAAAGGCTTCGCTGTCGCGCGCAGAAGGCGGCAGGCCGCCTACAACCGTGAAGTGACTGACATCGGATGCATCCCTGGGAGAGCGAAAATCGCCCACCGCGCTCAGGTTGGGATAGACCTCCATTACTTCCGCAATCTCTTCAAAGCTCTTGCGCGCTCCATCATCAAGGATTTTCGGCGGCCCGGTGTCAGCATCCGCCTGTCCCGCGCGCGTGCCGCGGACGTCGTGCCGCGCCGTAACAAAGATCGTGTCAAACAGTCCGGAGCGCCCAAGCTGGCGGTTGAAGAGCTTTTGCAAACCAAGTCCGAGCGAAAGCATGGCTACCAGGGAAGCTACGCCCACACCGATCCCCAGCGTGGTGAGCGAATTCCGCAGAATGGCTTCGCGCAGGTTGCGTCCGGCAAGTTCCACCAGGTCGTAAGCTCTCAAACCGTGACTCCTTTCCGTTGATTGGAGGTCTCGCCCAGCACCTTGCCGTCGCCCAGAAAAACCATGCGATGCGCGTACCGGTCGGCCAGCACGCGCTCGTGCGTCACCATAATCACGGTCATCTCCAACGACCGGTTCAGTTCCGTAATCAGGTCCATAATTTCCGTGCCGGTCTTGGAATCGAGATTTCCTGTGGGCTCATCTGCCAGCAAGACCTTGGGACGGTTCACCAGAGCTCTTGCGATCGCAGCCCGCTGCTGCTCGCCTCCGGAGAGCTCGCTCGGCCGATGTAATGCTCGGTCAATGAGGCCCACTCTCTCCAGTGCCTCTTCCACGCGGCCACGCCGCTCCTTGCGGCGTACTTCCGCAAAGCGCATGGGAAGCTCCACGTTTTCTTTGAGCGTCATGGCGGAAACCAGGTTAAAAGACTGAAATACCATGGCCGCCGTAAAGCGCCGGTACTGCGCCAACTGTTGCGGGGTCATGGTTGCCAGGTCCTGGCCTTCAACCACAATCGCGCCCGAGTCCGGGCGGTCCAGGCCGGCAATCAGATTCAGCAGCGTGGATTTGCCTGAACCCGACGCGCCCAGCAGAGCAACAAACTCGCCGCGCTCGGCGGCGATGCTCACGCCATCCACCGCTGGGATCACGTTCTGTCCCAGCCGGTAATAGCGCACCACCTGTACCGTGCGGATGGCCTCTGTCCCGTTATGATTGCCGTTTTCCAAGGCTCTTCCTCAAGTGTTCTGTTCTCTCGATGTTACTACGGGTTTTTCGGCGGCAAACCGCCCGAGAGGTCTAGGCCTTGGCCCAGGTTTTAGGTTGCCCCAATGTAAGTAGTGTCCGGTGCTCGCAGGTTTTGGAATTTTGTCTCCTCGCTGCTTTGCGGTATTCTCCTCTGTCATTTTTTAGCTGGAGGTTCCCGTGCTCTTGTTCCTGCGTTCGCGTATACGACTCTCCTGCGTTCTTCTCATAACAACAGTCTCCCTGCCGCTGGCTGCGCAGCAGACACCCCACGCCAAGCAGCCTCCCAGAATCTCGTCTGCACAGACTTCGCGTACTTCTGCTCCACAGCCCGAGCCGCTCGCGCAGCTTAACCCGGCGCTGCTTCAGTCCCTGCATTGGCGAGGCATCGGCCCTTACCGTGGCGGACGCACGCGCGGAGTTGCGGGAGTACCCAGTCAGCCTAATGTCTTCTATATTGGCGTCTGCAACGGCGGAGTCTGGAAGACCACCGACTACGGCCGCACCTGGCAGCCCATCTTTGACGACCAGCCAACCGGCTCCATCGGTTCCGTTGCAGTCGCTCAGTCCGACCCGAACGTCGTTTACGTCGGCAGCGGCGAAGGCTTGCACCGCCCTGACCTCTCGGTCGGCGATGGCATTTACAAATCCACTGACGCGGGCAAGACCTGGACGCATCTCGGCTTACGCGATGGCCAGCAGATTCCCGAACTGGCCGTTGATCCTCACGATCCCAACAAAGTTTTTGCCGCGGTTGCCGGCCACCCTTACGGTCCGAATCCCGAACGCGGCGTCTTCCGCTCCACTGATGGCGGCCAGACCTGGCAGAAGGTCCTTTACAAAGACGAGAACACCGGCGCCTCTGACGTGCTGATCGATCCCGCCGACTCCAACGTTGTTTACGCCACACTGTGGGAAGGCCGCGAAGGTCCATGGGAAAACGGCGCATGGAACGGTCCCAACGGCGGCATTTTCAAATCAACCGATGGCGGCGCCACCTTTCAACAGCTCGCCGGCGGGCTGCCGCAAGGCGTAGTGCAGGCGCATATCGCCATCTCGCAAAGCAATGCCAAAGTTCTGTTTGCGTCAGTCGCCACGAAGGAAGGCGTGAAGCTCTATCGCACAGAAGATGCCGGCGCAAGCTGGGCGGTCACTACCAATGATCCGCGTCCGGAAGGGCGCATCGGCGGCGGCGATTTGCCCGAGCCGGGAATTGATCCCAGGAATCCCGAAGTCGTTTACATGACCAGCACCGTCACATGGAAATCCAGCGACGGAGGAAAAACCTGGACCGGATTCCGCGGCGCCCCTGGCGGCGACGACTACCAGAACATCTGGATCAATCCCAACAATCCACAAATCATCCTGCTGGCCAGCGATCAGGGCGCAATCGTCACCGTGAATGGCGGCGAGAGCTGGAGCTCCTGGTACAACCAGTCCACCGCGCAGATGTACCACGTGAACGCCGATAATTCCTTCCCGTATCGCCTCTGCAGCGGACAGCAGGAGAGCGGTTCGGCGTGCATCTCCAGCCGCGGCGACGATGGCCAGGTCACCATCCGCGAATGGCATCCCGTAGCTGCTGAAGAATACGGCTACGTCGTCCCCGACCCGCTCGATCCCGATACCGTTTACGGCGGCAAGCTCACCCGTTACGACCGTCGCACCGGCCAGGCGCAAAACATCATCCCCAAGCCATTTCGCTCGCAGGATTTCCGCGTGCTCCGTACCGAGCCGATCGTCTTCTCGCCCAAAGACCCGCACACGCTCTACTTCGCGGCGAACACCTTGTGGCGTACGCGCGATTCCGGCCGCACATGGCAACAGGTGTCGCCAGACCTCACGCGCAAGGATTTTCCCGTTCCTCCCAGCGTTGGAATCTTCAGTTCTGAGCCATCCGCCAAGTCCACGCAGCGCGGCGTAATTTACTCCGTGGCCATCTCGCCGCTCGATGACTACCGCATCTGGGCGGGCACGGACGATGGCCAGATTCATCTCACCACCGATGGCGGCGCGCACTGGGCCAACGTCACTCCGCCAAATATGACTGCATTTCAAAAGGTCTCGATTATTGAGGCCAGCCACTTTGATCCGCAGATTGCTTATGCGGCCATCAACACTCTTCGGCTGGATGATCTCCGTCCTCACATTCTGCGCACGCGCGACAGTGGAAAAACCTGGCAGGAGATCGTCAGCGGTATTGGAGAAAACGAAAATGTAAATGCCGTGCGCGAAGACCCTGTCCGGCGTAGCCTTCTCTTCGCCGCCACCGAGCGCCAGGTTTATGCCTCATTTGACGATGGCGAGCACTGGCAATCGCTGCGACTCAACATGCCGGCCAGCTCCGTGCGCGACATCATCATCAAGAACGACGACCTCGTCGCCGCCACCCATGGCCGTGGCTTCTGGATTCTCGACGACATCACTCCCCTGCGCCAGATCGAAACCAAAGTCGTCAACTCCATGGCATATCTGTTCAAGCCGCAAACTGCTACTCGCGTGCGCTGGGACATGAATACTGACACCCCGTTGCCGCCGGACTTCCCTGCCGGCGCGAACCCACCGGACGGTGCCGTGATTGACTACTACCTGCACTCCCCACCGGAACAGCCCGTGACCCTTGAAATCAAAAACAGCGAAGGCGAGGTAGTGCGCAAATATTCCAGCGCAGACAAGCAGCAAGGGATTGACCCTCTGCTCAACATTCCCACGTACTGGGTGCGACCCTCGCACGTGCTGCCGGCGACAGAAGGCATGCATCGCTGGCTCTGGGATATGCACTATCCCGACGTCCCGGGCGTGGAAACCGAATATCCCATCGCCGCCGTGCCGCACAACACCGTGCCGCAGCCGTCCGGGCCATGGGTTGTGCCCGGCCAGTACATCGTCGTTCTCACCGTCGATGGCAAGAGCTATTCGCAATCACTCACAGTCAAGATGGATCCGCGCGTCAAAACGCCGTTTGCTGGATTGCAGCAACAGTTCTATCTCTCTGGCCAGATCTATCAGCGCATGCTCACCCTCGGTCCCGCCGCCGAACAGGCAACCGAACTGCGTAAGCAGCTTCAGGAGCGCCAGAGCAAAGCCCAACCGCAATCCGCCGCCGCAACCGCAATTACCAATCTCAGCAATCGCCTGAATGCGGTGCTCGGCACTCAGACGCGCCGCCCAGGACCGCCCAGCGAAATCCCCACACTTTCACTCTTGCGGGCAAAGTACATGTCGCTCTTCGGAGTTCTGCAGGAAGCAGACGATGCGCCTACATCGCAAGCCGTCGCCGGCATGAGCGAGATCGAAAAGCAGCTTCCGCCTCTCATGCAGCAGTGGCTACAGATAAAGAACACTGACTTGCCTGCGCTGAATCAACAACTAAAAAATGCCAATTTGCCGGAGATCAAGCTGCAAGCGGCCGATTCCATGCACAGAGCAGTTGTTTCAGCGAGAGATAAAGACGAGGAGTAGACATTAGTTCGGAGAATCCTGAGCTGCAGGTTCGTATCAGGGCACGACTTCCAGTCGGGCCGTAAAGATCGATTAGATCTGGGCTTTAGCCCCTGAACTCAAGCTGAACCAGGGGGATCGGGAGTATAAGAGCAGCACATCATATCCGAATGCCGGGAACCTGCATAGAATGGTAACCTTCACCCTGGAGTTCCTCATGCAACCCTTGCGCTCTCTTGTTCCCTTCGCACTCCTTCTCATTTTTCTGCCTCTCCTCGCCGGCGGCGCTCACGATCACTCGATGCCTGCTGAACAAGTGGGCAAGGTCTCGTTTCCCATCTCCTGCGCTCCTGCGGTGCAGAAACCGTTTGAGCGCGGAGTCGCTCTGCTGCACTCGTTTGAATACGAACCTGCCGACGCTCAGTTCAAACAGGTCGCGAAGCGTGATCCGCAATGCGCTATGGCTTACTGGGGTGAGGCCATGACGCTGTATCACCAGCTATGGGAACACCCCAGCAAAGAGGATTTGCGGCAAGGCAAAATCTTGATCCAGAAGGCACAGCAACTCAAAGCGAAGAAGCCGCACGAGCGCTCCTACATCGCTGCTTTGGGTGCGTTCTATCAGCTTCCGCCAACCGAGGACTACAGCCGCCGGACAGATGCGTACGCCCAAGCCATGGAACGCGTTTACCAGCAGTATCCGCAGGATCGCGAAGCTGCCGTGTTCTATGCCCTCTCTCTTCTCGGCTCCGATGAGGGCGATCCGACTCTGGCGAACCCGAAGAAAGCTGTTGCCATCCTGAACAAAGTCTTCGCCGAGGAACCGGACCATCCCGGGGTGGCACACTACATCATTCATAGCTGCGACAATCCCGAGATGGCCGCCATGGGACTGGCTGCCGCCCGCAAATACGCATCTATCGCTCCGGCCTCACCGCACGCCGTTCACATGCCATCCCACATCTTCGCTCGACTCGGTCTGTGGCAGGACGACATCCATTCCAACCTCGCTGCCCTTCAGGCGGCGGACAAGATGGAAGCGATGCATTTGCACGTAATGCACCATCGCATGCACTCCATGGACTTTCTCCAATATGCCTATCTGCAAATCGGCGACGATGAGAAAGCCAAAGCTGAGATGGACGACCTGGCGCGCATCCAACGCGCTGGCATTGAAAGAGATTACCGCGATTACTACGACGATATGGTCACCAGCTTCGCCGCCCGTTACGCCATCGAGCGGCGGCAATGGAACGAGGCTCTCGATCTTCAACCTGTAGCCGGCGCGGCGCCCAACATTCAACTGGGTACCTATTGGGCCCACGCCGTTGCCGCCGGACATCTGCACAATGCAGCCGCAGCCCAGGAGGCGCTGAAAACCTATGAAGCGTCACTTGAAGAAGTGAAGAAGAGCCGCTGGTCTTATCTCATCGACGGTCTTCAAGGAGAGCACAAAGAGGTCCGTGCCTGGGCAGCATACGCCGAAGGCAAGACAGACGATGCCCTACGATTGCTGCGCGAAGTCGCTGATCGCCAGGACAAGGTCGGGAAAGGTGAATCTGATCTCCCTGCCCGCGAGATGCTGGCCGATATACTGCTCGACATGCACCGTCCTCAGGATGCGCTAGAGGAGTACGAAGTCTCCCTGAAGACCGATCCTAACCGCTTCAATGGACTTTACGGCGCCGCTCAGGCCGCAGAAAAGTTGAATCAGAAGGAGAAAGCGGCCGGCTTTTATTCAAAGCTGTTGAAGAATTGCCAAGGCGTCAACTCAGATCGAGCAGAATTAGCCCAGGCGAAAACGCTAGTGGCAGAGCAATGATCATGTCTCCGGCAAATGTGATCCTCGATCCCAACAACCAGTGGTTCCTGGATTTCCTGAAGCAACTCAACCGTCCTCAGGTATTTGAAGTATCGCTTGAACAAGCCCGCGCCATGCACGAGCGTGGACAGGAACTGTTTCCTCTTCCAAAACTACCGGCGGAGGTAGACCAACACACGCTTCAATGCGGCCCAAAAGACAGCATCGCTCTTAGAATTCTTCGCCCGGAGAATGCCTCGAGCGAGCTTGCCGTCATCATGTACTTCCACGGCGGCGGATGGGTATTGGGCAGTTACGAAACTTATGACCGCTTTCTTCGCCAGCTTGTGAACGGCACAGGAGCGGCCCTGGTTTTTGTCGAGTACAGCCTCTCTCCGGAAGAGCGGTTTCCCGTCGCCTTGGAGGAATGCTACGCGGCCATGCAATGGATCAGCGAGAACGCCACAGCGCTGAGGCTCGACGTTTCACGGCTCGTGGTCGCCGGTGACAGTGCCGGCGGGAATCTTTCGGCTGCGGTCTGCCTGCTCGCAAAAGAGCGCGGCGGGCCCAACATCCTCGGTCAAACACTGATCTATCCCGCCACAGGCGCCAGTTTTGATACACCTTCCTTCCATGACTTCGGCCAGGGCTACTACCTGACCGCCGAAGCTTCGCGCTGGTTCTGGCATCAGTATGCTCCTGATCGCTCTGCCGATGGCGATCCGCATGCCTGTCCGCTGGCGGCTTCCATCGAGCAACTAACGGGACTGCCGCCCGCGCTGATTATCACTGGCGAATGCGATGTCCTGCGCGATGAAGGTGAAGCTTACGCTCGCAAGCTCATGCAGGCCGGCGTGTCGGTCGCTTGTACTCGCTATCTCGGCGTGATTCACGGCTTCATCGGAATCAATGCCCTGGCGGAGAGTGAGCCGGCAAGAGCGGCAGTTTCGCAGATCAAGGAGTGGATCAGCGAGCGACTCGGAGCGCGCAACGCCGCAGCGGCCGTGTAAATGCGCGAGGAAACCAGTCACGTCCTCAAAGCCGGCAACGGCCTGCTGACCTATGACGATGCCGAAGGCAATCATCTCTGGCAAATGCCGCTGGACCGGATCGTCCTCCTTGCGGAGTTCACCACCGATGAAGGCCCCAAACGCGAAGACCACTTCCTTGCCTTATGGAGTTTTGAAGACGGAGAACTGCATCGCGTGCTCGCTGGCTTCCATGCCGCAGGTCGCGACGAGACGGTCCGTGCGCTTTCCGAATATTGGCAGACAGAGCTCAAACTAGAATTGCCGGAATCAGGCCAGTGGAAGTCGCGCGTGGTCTGGCCGAAAGAACTCGAAGACCACCAATACCTCGGCTTGGAGGAAATGCCTGCCGCAACATGGCGACAGAAAATCCGGGGCGCGTTGTTCGGCCCTGTCCAGCAATATTTGCCGACCGAAGAGGTTTCAGAGTATCTGCGCCGCTATAACCCTGAGTTTTGATGGAATAGTTACTCTGCAGTCGGCCCCGCAAGATCGCAGGAATCGTCGAAATTGCCAAAGATTGAAAAATTGAACGGCACAGAGCGTCCGCAGCAAGGAGTTTTCAATTTGGATTCTTTGGCAATTTTGGCATTTTTGGCAATCGCTTCTTTTTGCTGAGTGCTGACGGCTGAGTGCTATTCATCAGCTTGCGAGCGCGACGGAACACCTCAACCATCATCTTTTCGGTCAGCTTGCCCGTATTAGTGTTCTGGAGTGAAGGATGAAACGAGCACAGAAGCGTCTTGCCGTTCGGGAGCTGATATTCCGCGCCATGAGCGAAGATGTAGCCGGCTTTGCTGGTCAGGAGTCCCTGCTGCTTCAAAAAGTTCAGATAGGCATCAAAGGCGATTCTGCCCAGAACGACTACAATCTTCGCCTCATCCAGCGCAGCAAACTCACGGTGCAGATGGCGTGAGCAGGCGGCAATCTCCTGCGGCGTTGGCTTGTTTGCCGGGGGAGCGCAATGCACCGCTGCTGTGATGTACGCGCCTCGCAGCTCCAAGCCATCCTCCTTGTGAACGGATGACGGCTGCGATGCGAAGCCGGTCTTGTACAGCACGCGATAGAGAAAGTTGCCGGAGCCATCTCCAGTGAACGGCCGGCCTGTGCGATTCGAGCCATGAGCGCCCGGCGCCAGCCCAAGGATGAGCACACCGGCTTTGGGATCGCCGAATCCGGGAACAGGCTTGGCCCAGTACTCGAAATCTCGATACGCCCGCCGCTTCTCTCTGCCGATCTTCTGGCAGTAGTCCACCAGCCGCTCGCAGCGAGTGCACGCGATGATCTCCTGATTGAGCTGGGCCAGGGTGGTAGACATAGATTCAGTCTAATCGAAGTCGGGCTACTTCTTCTCCGTCACGATCTCCGAGAAATCGGCAATGGACGAAAATTCCTGCACCAGTGTTTTCAGCAGGCCAAGGCGATTGGCGCGAAGCGCGTCATCTTCAACCATTACCATCACTTTGTCGAAGAAAGCGTCCACTGCCGGGCGAAGCTTCGAGATTTCGATAAGCGCCGCTTCGTAGTTTCTAGCTGCACGGAAAGCTTGCACTCTGTTTGCGATTTCCGGAATCATGGCAGCGAGCTTCTTCTCTTCGGTGTCCTTCAGGGCAGCCGTTTGGAATGGCTCGGTCACTCGCCGGTGGTTTTCCGCCGCCTGGCGCAGAATGTTCTTCATGCGTTTGAAGGCGATGGAGATTGACTCGAAGTCGTCGGATGGCCGGACTTTGGCCACCGCTTGCGCGCGCGCCACCGCATCCACCACGTCTTCTGCTCCGGCGGCGACCGTTGCATTCACCACGTCATAGGCCAAGCCCAGCGAATCGCGCAGATAGAACTCCAGCCGCTCGCGGAAGAAGCTGCTCAGGGCGTGAGTGTACGAATCGCCACTCGAACTGAACCTCTTCTCGGCATCGCTTCCCTGATATCCCGCGCGCGCATCGCCAAATAAAGTGGCGAGGTTGAACGGAAGCTTGTGCTCAGCAATTGTTTTCACGATCCCATTGGCCTGACGGCGCAGCGCAAACGGATCTTTGGAACCGGACGGCAGCAGCCCTAGCGCAAACATCCCCGCAATCGAATCTGCTTTGTCGGCGATGGACAGCACCCCTCCTTCGAGCGTGCGCGGGACAGGGTCTTCCATGGACTCCGGTTTGTATTGGTCGTAGATGGCATCAGCGACCGCCTGCGGCAGGCCTTGCGCTTTGGCGTAAAGCCCGCCGATGATGCCTTGCAATTCGGTGAATTCTTTTACAAGCTCGGTTGTCAGATCAGCCTTCGCCAGTCTGGCAGCATCAAACATCAACTCTGCTCTGATCTTCAGCCCCGCTTTTCTTAGTTCAATGGCCAAGTCGGTTGCGAGCTTGAGAATCCGGTTGGTCTTGTCGTAGTAGCTGCCAAGATCTTTTTGAAAAGTGACAGCGGCAAGCAATTTGACCCGCTGCTCAAGAGATATTTTCTGGTCGGTATCCCAAAAGAAGCGGGCATCGTTGAAGCGGGCGCGCAGCACGCGTTCGTTGCCGTGCCGGATCAGGCCGTCCGGATCGCCATCGGTGTTAAGAACCGCAAGAAAATATGGCGCGAGCTTGCCGGAAGCGTCTTCCACGGCGAAGTACTTCTGGTGGTCGCGCATCACCGTAACGAGCACTTCTTCTGGCAGGGAAAGAAACTGACGGTCAAAGCTGCCGAGAATGGCTGAAGGCCACTCGGTGAGGTTCACCACGGTGTTGAGCAGGCCGGCATCTTCACGCCAGCGCGCCCCGGTAATCGTACGCGTGGCTGCGTCGAGAGCTTTGCGGATGCGGTGGTCGCGCTCGGAAGCCACCACCTGCACCTTGGCATTCGCGAGGACGGAATGGTAATCACCGGCGCGAGCGATTCTCGCCGAGCCGGAGCTCAAGATGCGATGACCACGCGTCTCAGAACCCGCGCGGATTCCGGCAAATTCCAGCGGCACAATTTCATCATCCAGCATCGCCACCAGCCAGCGCAC
>DATEGH010000206.1:0-8952 GCA_035280185.1 Terriglobales bacterium | reverse complement strand
CTGCGCAAAGACCCTCGATCAGCGGCAGAGAGTAACAGGGCGTGGCTTCAGCCGTGCCGCAAGTCGCTGAATTGGGACGCGCTAAAAGAGGCAAGAGAAGTGTCAGGGCATGACTTCGGTCATGCCATAAATGACCAATTTGAATTGGGCTTTAGCCCTGGCTGAACGACGTGCCGGTTCCGTCCATCTACGGGCCCTCCGCAGACGAAGGGAATTTCTAGCAGGCTGCGCAAAGACCCTCGATCAGCGGCAGAGAGTAACAGGGCGTGGCTTCAGCCGTGCCGCAAGTCGCTGAATTGGGACGCGCTAAAAGAGGCAAGAGAAGTGTCAGGGCATGACTTCAGTCATGCCATAAATGACCAATTTGAATTGGGCTTTAGCCCCTGACCACGGGCTCCTTTCCGAAATCCGCGCACCAAGAAACAAGGCCTCGGATGGTTGTCCGAGGCCTTTTTCGTTGACCTAATTTTTTCTGGCCGGGTGCTTTCCCCCGAAACCACCAGCCAGGAATAACGTCAAGCAAGGGCATCATCGCAGCCTTTCGCGCAGCGCACAACGGTACGCCGGTAATCAGACCTTCCTCTTAAGGTTTCGAGTGACTGCTAAGGTACAAAGATTCGCTTCTAATCGCCTTCAGTAGCCGGGGAAGTCCTCCGTCCTGATATCGTCTTCGTCCACGCCGGCCTGAGTCAGCATGTCGCGCATGGCGGCCACCATTCCCGGAGGTCCGGCGACGTAGAAGATCGGTCCGCTCAGGCTGGGCAGATGACGCTTGAGCATCGCCGCGTTGATGAATCCGCGTTCGCCGGCCCAGTTCTGCTTCGATTTCTCCATCTCCGCCATGGTGCCGATCAGGTGGAAATTGGCATTCTTCTGCGGCGTTTCCTCAAGCTCCCGCAGAAATGCCGCGTCCTCCGGCCTGCGGTTGGAATAAAACATATAGAGCTGGTGCGCGTCTTTGGCGTGTGCGGCTTCGCGAATCATGCTCATGAACGGCGTGATCCCGATTCCTCCGGCAAGAAACACGCCCGGCTTTGAGGGGTTCTTGTGAAGATTGAATCCGCCGGAGGGCCCTTCTATCTTGAATGGCGCTCCTGCCGGCAAACTGCGCAGCGCGCGCTTGAACGCCGTGTCCCGCAGCCGCGTGGCGAACATCAGGCTCGTCTCTGAAGGTGCGCTGGCAATCGAGAACGTGCGGATGTTTCCTGCCTCGTCATTTTCCGGCGGGTTCAGCATGGTGAGATCGGCCGATTGTCCTGGCTTGAAGTCGAATCCCGCCGGCTTCTCCACGTAAAAGGCCATGGTCCCCTCGGCGATCTCACGTTTATCCAGCAGTTTAGTCGTGTACTCGGGCATTCCGTCTCCTGAAAGCAAGTTGGAAAACTGAAAGAGTCTCGAGCGGCAGCAAAGTTACGCATCATAACGCAAACAAGCTCAATCCGGAAAAGCCTTGCCAAATGCAACAAGTAACAGGGCTGCTCCCAGCCCATGCTTTTAAGCGTGGGTGAGCGAAGCGAAATAGCTGCCGAAGACCATCTACCTTGAACCGGGCTCTAGCCCCTGAAAACATGGACCATTTTGAAATAGCTCTCTCGTTCCAACACTTAAAAAATCGCCCATTCTCCCGCCCTCCGCCATCTCTCTAGTAAGCTAGTACGAGCATGGCATCAGAGAACTCGTTCGACATTGTAAGCAAAGTGGACCTTCAGGAAGTGACGAATGCCATTCAGAACGCCCTGAAAGAAATCCACACACGCTTTGACCTCAAGGACTCGAAATCGGAGATCAATCTTGAAGGCAAGGACGCCATCATTCTCGCTTCAGCCGACGAATATAAGCTCAAAGCCGTCAACGACATTCTGCAAAGCAAACTCGTGAAACGCGGCGTTCCCTTGAAGGCGCTGACCTATGGGGCCGTCGAACCTGCGGCCGGCTCGCGCGCGCGGCAGAAGGTCACCATGCAGCAGGGAATTCCCACGGAGAAGGCCCGCGAAATCGTAAAGGTAATCAAGGATTCGAAGAAAAAAGTTCAAGCTTCGATTCAGGGCGACTCGGTGCGCGTCTCCGGCAAGGACCGCGACACGCTGCAAGAAATCATCGCCTTGCTTCGCGCCCGTGACTTCGGCATTGATATGCAGTTCAGCAATTACCGCAGCATCTGAAAGGGCCCGGATTGAGTTCTCCTGCCACCACCAACGGAAGAGAAATTTTTGAGCTGCTTCGCGACGATCTCGCCGCCATCGAGCGCGAGTTCGGCCGCGACACCGTCTCAGGCGTGCGCGCCATCACCGACATCGGCGAGCACCTGCGCGCCGGCGGCGGCAAACGCATCCGTCCCGCTCTCCTGCTGCTTTCGGCCAAGCTCTTTCCTTATGACGAGCGCAGCGCCGTGCGCCTCGGCGCCGTAGTTGAGATCATCCACACGGCAACGTTGGTGCATGACGACATCATTGACGAGGCCAAAACCCGCCGCGGCCGACCCGCCGCCAACACGCAATGGGGCAATTCCAAATGCGTGCTCGCCGGTGACTGGCTTTACATGCAGGCGTTCAAGATCGCCGTGCAGGAACGCAACTTCCGCGTGCTTGACCTGCTGATTGATCTCACCCAGCAGATGGTCGAAGGCGAGCTCCTGCAGATGGAAAAGCTCGGCAAGTGCATCTCGCTCGAAGAACATCTCGATCTCATCTTCCGCAAGACTGCCTGCCTGTTCTCCGCTTCCATGCGGCTCGGCGCCGTGCTGGGAAAGGCAACAGAAGAGCAGGAAACCCGGCTGGGCGATTATGGGCGTCATCTAGGCCTGGCTTTTCAGATCGTGGACGACGCGCTCGATCTTACCGCGTCAGAAGAAGTTCTGGGCAAGCCGGTGGCCAGCGATCTGCGCGAAGGCAAGGTCACCATGGCCGTAATTCATGCTCTGGAGCGCTGCACGCGAGAGGAGCGGAAGCTGGTGGAGGCCGTGCTTGAGGAGCGGGCGCTGGTGAGCGTGCAGCACGGCGAGATCCTCAACATGCTCAACCGCTACGGCTCCATCCAATACGCCTATGACGAGGCAGCTCGCCATGCCGAAGCCGCGCGCAAAGCTATCTGCTCGTTTCCCGATTCTGAGATCAAACGCTGTCTGCTGAGCATTCCCGAGTTCGTCATCGCGCGAAACAGCTAGTTGGTTCTCAACCCGTTCAATCGTCGCCGCAAATAATCTTGTTCCACTGCGTTCGTCGCCAGCCGCAAGGCTTCTTCATAGGCCTGCGCAGCTTCTGAGTTGCGTCCCAGCCGGCGCAGCAGGTCGGCTCGTGCAGCGTGGAATAGGTGATAGCGTTTGAGTTCGCCTGACTCTCCAAGCTCATCAATCTGCGCCAGGCCGCGACTGAGTCCCTCGCTCATCGCCACAGCCACGGCATGGTTCAGAGCCACTACCGGTGAAGGCGTGATCCGCAGTAGTTCGCGGTAGAGCGCCGCGATCTCCCGCCAGTCTGTCTCCGCGGCCGTTGCCGATTCGCAGTGCACGGCGGAGATTGCTGCCTGCAATTGGTATGGCCCGATGCGGCGCATCCGCAGCGCACGGCGCACCAGCTCGGAGCCTTCGCGGATCTTCTCCCGGTCCCACAGAGAGCGGTCCTGCTCCTCCAGCACCACGATCTTTCCATCCTGAGTAACGCGCGCATCGCGCCGGGAATCGTGCAGCAGCATCAGCGCCAGCAAGCCCAAATTCTCCGGCTGGTTGGGCAAGAGCTCCGCAAGCGTGCGCGCCAGGCGTATCGCTTCACCGCAGAGCTCGCGCCGGATCAGGCTGTCGCCGGAAGTCGCTGCGTACCCCTCATTGAAGATGAGATAAATCACAGACTGCACGGACGCCAGCCGTTCCGCCATCTGCTCGCGCGGAGGGACTTCGTAGGGAATGTTGGCGTCTTGAATCTTGCGCTTGGCTCGCACCAGCCGCTGCGCCAGTGTCGGTTCCGGAAGCAGGAAGGCGCGAGCGATCTCCGGCGTGTTCAACCCTCCCAGCGTGCGCAGCGTAAGCGCCACCTGCGCGTCCGGGTTCAGCGCCGGATGACAGCAGGTGAAGATCAAACGCAGTCGATCATCGGGGTATTCCGCTTCCGCTGTTTCGAAGAGCATTTCCGCCTCCGGCTGCTGCACGGTCGGAGTCTCATAGAGCAGCGGCTCCTGCTTCTCCCGGCGCGTCCGCTCCTTTCGTCCATAGTCGACGAGCCGCCGGTGCGCGACCGCTGTGATCCAGGCGCCAGGATTTTCCGGGATGCCTTTTTCCACCCACGCCGTTAGCGCCGAGGTAAACGCTTCCTGCATCGCCTCCTCGGCGCGATCAAAAGAGCCGGCAATGCGGATGAGCGTGGCAATGATCCGGCCAGATTCGCGCCGGAAGATCGCCTCGACCGTGCTCTGAACGTCATCCATTGACGGAAGCGGAAACAGCCTGGGTCGCCGTTTCTTCCACCCGAGCCGGCAGGCCGGGGAGCTCTCTCACTTCCACGCATCCGTTGCTTCCGCCGCAGATGGGAATCCGCGACGCGTAAGCGACGGCTTCTTCCACGTTGTTACAGTTGACAATGTAGTATCCGGCGAGTTGCTCACGCGTTTCGGCAAACGGACCATCGGTGATGACCGTTTTTCCGCCCTGCACGCGGACGGTTGTTGCGGTAGCCGTGCGCGCCAGAGGTTCCGCCCCTTCCAGAATGCCTTTCGCACGCGATTCATCCAGCAGATCATGAACGGCATTGATGGTCTGGTGCCGCTCCTGCTCCGAGAGCTTGGCCATTTCTTCTTCGCTTCGGTAAATCAGCAGCATGTATCTCATAATTTCTCCTTGAATAATTCTCGACCGAAAAAGGGGAGCCGACGCTCCCCTGATGTTTGTTTGCGCTATTTTACCCGGGTATAGGGAAGGCTCTCGACGAAACGAATCTTGCCGCCCTCCTGGAATGCCCAGTTTGCCGTGAACGCATCGGCGCCTGTGAACTTCAATACCGCGCTGTGCATGTGCCCCGCGTTCTTGTCCGGCAGATTGCCCGCCCGGACAAAATTGAACGTAAGCTGGTTTGAAGCCGGATCATAGGCTTCCGCCTGCATTTCCGGTTGATTGCCGGCCGTGCAGTAGTGGGTCAGCAGCAGGCGGTCGCCATCCAGATGGTACACGGTCAACATTTCACTTTCGCCCGGTACTTTGATGTGCTCCACCAACGCCGTCCCGTTGGCGATCAATTCATAAGTGCTCACCGCCTTGCCTTTGCTCGATTCTGCCTCCCACGTGCCGACCAGCGTCTTCAACTTGGCAAACGCAGCATCCGCGTTGGCGGGGCGCTGGTCTGCTGCGAAAACCGGTGTCACCGCTGCTCCTAAACCGATCAACGCCGCCAGGCCAAGACTCCAGATCCAGGTTGCTCCAGAATGTATCTTTCTCATCGCTTCCTCCAAAGTCACTGCAAATTTGTGTTCCTGCTCGCCTAAACGACGCTCGACAATTCCGAATTCGACAGCGAAAACAAAAATTCTTTTGCCGGACAACTGCCCCGTTTGTGTTGCAATCCGTATTGAGCATGCGCCAGCCACCCTCTATACTGAATTCGGAGAAACCTTCTGTGCCGCTTTCCGCCGTAATTGTCGATGACGAGCAGCTTGCGCGCGACGAGTTGAGCTATTTGCTCAAGTCCGTGGACGACATCAACGTCCTGGCGCAGGGCCGCAATGGCCTCGAAGCGGTCAATCTCATCAAAGAGCACTCTCCCGATCTCGTGTTTCTCGACGTGCAGATGCCCGGGTTGGACGGTTTTGGCGTGCTCAAGAAGCTGGTAGACAAAAAGGTGGCCCTGCCGCAGATCGTCTTTGCCACCGCTTTTGACCAGTACGCCGTGAAAGCTTTCGAGGTGAACGCGATTGACTATCTGCTGAAGCCCTTCGATAAGAAACGCGTACTTCAGGCCATTGAGAAAGCCCGCAAACGTGTGCGCAGCGCGGCGGACAATCCCGCCGGCGAACAACTGGAAACGCTGGTCAAGATGCTGGAAGCGCAGAAGCCGCAAAACTCCAAAGTTCTGTTGCGTTCCGCCGGCCGGCTGCTCCTCGTAGATCAGAAGGATGTCTGTTTCGCCTCCATTGATGAAGGGATCATCAGCATCTCCGCCACGCAGCATGAAGGCCAGTCGAACTGCCGCACCCTGGAAGAACTCCTCGCCGACCTCGACCCGAACATGTTCTGGCGGGCGCATCGCTCCTTTGTGGTGAACATCAATCGCATCAAGGAAGTCGTCCCCTGGTTCAAGAGCTCCTACCAGCTCCGCATGGATGACCGCAAGCAAACCGAGATTCCCGTAAGCCGCGCCCAAACCCGGCGTCTGCGCGAGCTGTTCGGCTTATGAAGCTTGCAGAAATTCTTAAAGCGTGACAAGAAGTGTCAGAGCGTGGCTTAGAGTGTGCGGAAAAACTCCTAATAAGCGGTAACAAGTGTCAGGGCATGACTTCAGTCATGCCGTAAGTTGCCTAGATTTTCGGGCTTTAGCCCCTGCTGTCTATAACTAGGCCGCCCAAACTTTTGAGGGAAGCGGTTTAGCGCGCCCTGGCCCAGCTTCTCTCATCTTTTACAATTCTCCCGTGTCTGACTTGAACGGCAAGACCGTCCTCATCACCGGAGGCGCGCGCGGCTTGGGCCGCCACATCGCGCTTGCGGCCGCGCAAGCCGGAGCCCAGGTGGCATTCACTTATTTCAATTCGACCGAGGCCGCAGATGAGTTATCAACTGAGCTGAAAGAGCTCTCGGTTAAATATCGAGCTCTGAAGTGCGACGTCCGCAGCCAGAACAGCGTCTCTCGTACTGTGGAGACAGTGTTGGACACGTTCGGAACGCTTGACGTCCTCATTAACAATGCCGGTGCATTTGAGACCGTGAAGTTCGAAGAAATCTCCGAAGAGCAATGGGACAACATCTTTGCCGTAAACGTTCGCGGGCCTTTCCTCATGTCCCGCGCCTGCACGCCTGCTCTGCGCCAGAGTAACGGCAGGATCATCAATCTCGGCTCACTCGGCGGCGAAAAACCTTGGGTCACTCACGCGCACTATTGCAGCTCGAAAGCCGCGCTGCACATGCTCACTCGTGTGATGGCCAAAGCACTTGCGCCGGAGATCGCCGTGAATTGTATCGCTCCCGGCATGATCGACCAGGGTGAAGGCAAGCGCGATTCAGGCCTGCTGAAGCGACTCGCAGAGCGTGCTCCCATGAAGCGAAACGGAACTCCTGAAGACGTGGTCAGCGCGGTGATGTACTTCGCCACTTGTCCGCACTTCATCACCGGTCAGGTGCTTACAGTGGACGGCGGGTTAGGACTGACTTGACTAATCAGTGTCATCAGTGTCGATCAGTGGTAAGAATTCATCGCTGGCTCACAAACGCCTTCACCGCTATCGCTCGCGGATCGCGCCCCAGCGGCACCATCGTTTCCAGCGCCGGCGTATCGGCCCGCGAATTGCCTTTGCGATCGGTGAGCGAGAGAACGGTAAGATCGCCGCTTCCGGTGTTCACCACCAGCAGCATCAGGTGATTGGGCGAGTATGCCATTGCCTCCGGCCGGCTGCCGACATTCACAGAACTCGTGCGCTTGCCATTATCAATGCTGTACACAGCGACGGAATCCGAGCCGAAATTGCTGACGTACAGCAGGGAATTGTCGGGTGAAATCAGCGCTTCCACCGGGCTCTTCCCGATCAGGAAAGTATTGTTGACTTCGTTCGTCCCGCTGATAATCTCGGAAACCGATTGCCCATCAAAGTTGCAGACATAAACTTCGCCGCCATCGGGCTTCGGAACAACGTAGATGGGAGTCTTGCCCACATCGAGCAGCGCCAGAAGCTTATCGCTCTTCAGGTCCACTACTCCAATCTGGTTTGATCCACTGCACGCCACAAAAACTTTGCTCGAGTCCGGAAGAATCCCCAGCGCCACTGGCTTACTGCATGTCTTCACTTTTGCTCGGACCGCGAGCATCTCCGCATCCACAACGGCGATGGAATCCTCATCGCGAAGCGTCACCACCACCAGCTTGCCGTCAGGTGTTGATTTCGCCAGAGAGCTGCCGCCGCCGACAATGATGGTCTTGAGAACTTTCCTCTGATCGAGATCGATCACCGAGAGATTGGCCGAACCGGAGTTCGCGACGTAACCACGCTTGCCGTCTGCGGAAACATCAATGAAGTAAGGCGCGCGATGAACTCCGATCACCGCCGTGACTCTGTTTGTCTCAGCATCAATCACGCTGATGTTGTCTGAGTCGGTGTTGACAACGTAGATTTCGTTCTTGCGAGGATTGGCAGCCACTCCGGTGGGACTCTTGCCGACGGAAATCCGCGCCCTACCGGATAGCGATCGCAGATCAACCACGCTCACCGTATTGTCGGCGCCGTTCGTGACGTAGGCGTATTCGCGGTAGTTCGGTACCGGTTCCGGCGTGTCGCGGCATCCGCCGAAGAATGCAATTGCCAGACAAGCCGTCGCCAGCAAGCGTGCAGCAAATCTGTTGAGCAAGTTATTTTCCGGCCTTCGCCACCACCGGCTGAACCACCGGTTCCTGCAGCGTGCGATGAACCACCGGAGCAATCTGCCGGATCTCCGCCATAAGCTCATCGAACTGGTCAGGAAAGAGCGACTGCATTCCGTCAGAGAGTGCGCGGTCTGGATCGTGGTGAACTTCCACGATCAATCCATCGGCCCCCACCGCAATCGCAGCGCGTGAAAGCGGCAGCACCTTGTCGCGCTTGCCGGTGCCGTGGCTGGGATCAACCAGAATCGGCAGATGGCTCAACTTCTGCACTGCGGGAACAATGCTCAAGTCGAGCGTATTGCGGGTGTGATCGGCGAAGGTGCGCACGCCGCGCTCGCAGAGAATCACCTGGTAATTGCCTTCGCTCAGGATGTATTCGGCCGCCATCAGAAATTCCTCAAGCGTC
>DATEGH010000205.1:0-4469 GCA_035280185.1 Terriglobales bacterium | reverse complement strand
AAGAATTCGCGGCGAAAGAGGCTATGCCGGTGGGAGCAGAATAATAATGAAAATTGTAGTCACCGGCGGTGCCGGTTTCATTGGCTCAAATTTTGTCCACTTGCTTCTCCAGGAGCGTAAAGATGCTCGCGTTGTTGTACTGGACAAGCTCACATACGCCGGCAACCTTGCAAATCTGAACGAAACGTCCGAAAACCCAAGATTTTCTTTTGTTCAGATGGACATCTGTGCGCCGGAAACCGCTGACGTTTTGGCCGGCGCCGATGTGGTGGTGAACTTTGCTGCAGAAACGCATGTAGACCGCAGCATTGAAGACGCTGCCGCCTTCGTCCGCACCAATGTTGAAGGCACCTGGAGACTGCTCGAATCAGCCCGCAAGAACAAAGTCGGGCGTTTCGTGCAGATCGGTACTGATGAGGTCTACGGCAGCTTGGGAGAGACCGGCGAGTTTCGCGAAGATACTCCGCTTGCGCCCCGCAGCCCTTATTCATCTACCAAAGCCGCAGCGGACATGCTGGTGCTGGCCTACGCACACACGCATAACCTGCCGGTGGTGGTTACGCGCTGCTCCAACAACTATGGTCCATTTCAGTTTCCGGAGAAGTTCATACCTGTAATGGTATTGAAAGCAATGCGTGGCGAGCGCCTCCCGGTCTACGGCGACGGTCGGAACATCAGAGATTGGTTGCACGTGGAGGATCATGGGCGCGCAATTCTAGCGGTGGTGGAGCGTGGACGCGAAGGCGAGGTTTACAACATCGGCGGCGATTGCGAGCGCGAGAACATCCATGTTGCCAAGAGCATCCTCAAGCAGCTCGGTAAAGACGAAGAATTGGTCCAATTTGTGCAGGACCGTCCTGGGCACGACCGCCGCTACGCCATCGACTGCGAAAAGATCAAGTCGGAGTTGGGTTGGCGGCAGCGATGGAATTTTGAGACGGGACTACCGGCGACAATTGAGTGGTACCAGAAGCATGCACACTGGGTTGAGCAGTTGCAGCAGCAGAACCGCGACTACTTCAAGCGGCACTATGAAGACCGCTCGACCATGCTTCGAGGGCTGAGCAGCGCTCGTTAGGCGAACAAGCCCAAGGAGGAGCGGGCTTAAGCCACACCTGCGGGCAACGCAGTGCGTTTCGGCAGGATTTCTCCCATCCGCCGAATCTGAGCTCCCACACCGCGCAGCTTTTCTTCAATGCGTTCATATCCGCGATCAATATGATAGACGCGGTCCAGGATCGTTTCTCCTTCTGCGACGAGTGCACCAATGACGAGCGAGGCCGAAGCGCGCAAATCTGAGCATTGGACGGCAGCACCACTCAGAGTAGTGTGGCCGCGCACAATCGCCCTGCTTCCCTCGATCCTGATATTTGCCCCCATCCGGACTAGCTCCTGCGCGTGCATGAATCGATTCTCAAAGATATTTTCCGCAATCACAGAGGTGCCTTCCGCCTGAGTCGCAAGCGCCATGTATTGCGCCTGCATATCGGTAGGAAATCCGGGATATTCTTCCGTCGTCACATCGGCTGCATTCAGGCGGTGCCCGTTCGTGATTCGAACAGAATCCAAGCCCGCCTGGACCGTCACCCCGCACTCTTGAAGCTTGTGCAACAAAGCACCAAGATGGGCAGGGTTGCAGTTGGTCAGCGTGAGGTCGCCTCCGGTGAGTGCGCCCGCGATAACAAACGTCCCGGCCTCGATACGATCAGGAATGATGCGGTGGCGAGCTCCATGAAGCTTCTGTACGCCTTGAACCCGGATCGTCGCCGTTCCTGCGCCTTCAATGTTCGCGCCCATCTTAACAAGCAAAGTGGCAAGATCGCTGACCTCCGGCTCGCGCGCACAGTTTTCCATCACCGTTTCGCCTTCTGCCAGTGTGGCGGCCATCATTAAGTCTTCCGTTCCAGTAACCGTGATCTTGTCAAAGATGATGTGCCCGCCGCGCAGTCTTTCTGCGGCGGCTTCAATATATCCGTGCTCCTGGATGATAGTGGCGCCGAGTCTCTCGAGCCCCCTGATATGCAAATCGATGGGGCGGGCGCCGATAGCACAGCCTCCTGGCAAAGACACCCGGGCGCGTCCCATGCGTGCTACAAGAGGACCCAGCACGAGCGTCGAAGCGCGCATGGTTTTGACAAGTTCGTAAGCAGCTTCTGGATTGACCAAGTCGCGACAGCAAAGAGTAGTGCGGTGGTGTGCGCGGCCATAGCCGAGCTCCACTTCGGCGCCCATGGAGACCAGAAGGTTGCGCTCCGTCTGAATGTCGCGGACATCGGGTACGTTCTCCAGAATCACCGGCTCGTCTGTCAGAATCGCGGCGGCCATGGCGGGTAGCGCCGCATTCTTGGCGCCGCTGACTCGAATGCTTCCCTCCAGGCGATTTCCACCGCGAATTACAAATTTGTCCATAAGGTTCTCTGGCGCATCTGCTCGTGGGGCACGCATTAGCCGGAAAGAAACAGGAACTTTGTTGAGACTGCGAATACCAGCCACGAAAACTCCTGCGCGAGGCGAGCCGAGGCTGCATCCGCGCCGCTTGAATTCACTCGATTTTAGATTAGCTACTCTCGATTGCGCTTCGAACGTTCCCCTTAAAACTCTTAAGCTTTTTTACGGCTTGGGCCCGGGTCAAACCGGTCTTGAGCATGATGAGAGCAACCGCCACTTGGTTGCCGGAGACTTTCAAAGCTCGCGATGCACCTGCCCGATCGACTCCGGCAGCCTGCTCCAGGATTGCTAGCCCACGCTCCATGAGCTTGTCGTTCTTTGTGTGCACGTTGACCATCAGATTGCCGTAGATCTGGCCCAGACGCGCCATTGCTCCCGTAGTGAGCATGTTCAGTACCATCTTTTGGGCGGTCCCGGCTTTCATCCTGGTTGAGCCGGAAAGCACCTCCGGACCGACCTCAACCACAATCTCAATGTCCGCTGCGCGGCCCAGCGGCGTATTGGCATTGCAAACCACGGCGACGGTTTTGGCTTCAGACTTGTGGGCGAACTCAATGGCAGCAATGGTGTAAGGCGTGCGGCCGCTGGCTGCTACGCCAACCACGACATCTTTTCGGTCGGGCTTCCGGTTGGCCAGATCGCGCGGTCCGGCCAGCCGCGAATCCTCGCTCATTTCCTTGGCTCGGCTCAGAGCGCGCTCGCCGCCAGCGATCACAAACTGCACTGTTTTGGGACTGCTGCCGAAGGTAGGCGGACACTCAGCGGCATCCAGTGCGGCTAGTCTGCCACTGGTACCTGCGCCGACATAGATGAGGCGTCCACCCATGCGGAACGTTTCCGTAATGGCATCAATCGCTTTGGCAATCTGGGGCAAAGCCTTTTCGACGGCCGCAGCCACCTTCGCATCTTCCGCATTGATGACGCGCGCGATTTCCAGAGCTGACATGGTATCCAGCTCTCTCGAAGCGGCATTCTGCCGCTCGGTACCAAGACTGCTGATGTCCACTAGAGTGCCTCGACTACCGCGTCGTGGAAGGCCGGCCTGGTGCTCTTAATGGCTTGCGATCCGCGATCCGGCCAAGTGCGGTTGGTTAGCAGAGTAACAGAGAGTTGATGCTCCAGATCAATCCATAGGGAGGTGCCGGTATAGCCCAGATGGCCAAAGGACTTCCGGGAAAAGTACCTGCCGGATTGTGATGGAGCAGAAGGTGTGTCCCACCCGAGCGCGCGAGAGGTTCCGGGAGGCGAAGATTGAAGCTGTGTAAAAAGTTCGACAGTGTGACGATTGAACAACGGATTCCCGTCGCGAAGCATGCATTCGGCGAAGGTGGCGACATCCAGCGCGGCGCCGAAGCAGCCTGCGTGTCCAGCAACGCCGCCCATCACGTATGCGTTTTCGTCGTTCACTTCGCCCTGAATGACATACGGCCGAAACGGCTGCTGCCGTTCGGTCGGAGGAATCAGGGCCTTGCAGTCGGCAGGCGGATTAAATCTGAGACGAGACAGGCCTAGTGGCCCGAAGATCTCACGGTGACTATACTCATCCAGCGGCGCTCCCGTGATTCTTTCGATCGATCGGCCAAGAACGATGAATCCAATATCGCTGTATTCACTGCGTGCACCAGGATCAGAGGTGAGCGGAACAGCAAAGGCCTGCTCCAGCAGTTGCTCCCGACTTCTTGCCGTCTCAAACAGCCGCACATAAGCAGGCAGCCCGGAAGAGTGTGCAAGCAGCATTTCGAATGTGATCCGGCTTCGGCGTGGGTCAGAACCGGAGAACTGCGGAAGCACTTCTACGACCGGTTGCTTTAGATCGAGACGGCCCCCTTGGTAAAGAAGCATGCAGGCTGCAGTGGTTCCGATTGCCTTGGTAATTGAAGCCAGATCGAAGCTGGTATCGGCTTTTACCTCCGGAGACTCGCGTTCGTAAGTGAAGTGACCGAATCCTTTTAGCGCAATGAGCTTCCCGTGATGCGTGATAGCGACCGATGCTCCTGGGAAGGCATTTTGCCGAATTCCGG
>DATEGH010000204.1:0-6142 GCA_035280185.1 Terriglobales bacterium | reverse complement strand
TTTTTCCGGTGCTGGTGACGGTTTACACCGACCGCACGTTCACTTTCATTCTCAAGACGCCGCCGGCTTCGGTGTTGCTGTTGCGCGCCGCAGGGATCGTGAAAGGCTCCGCGGAACCGAATCGCAACAAGGTCGGCAAGGTTACCAAGAAGCAGGTGGAAGAGATCGCCAAGATTAAGCTGGTGGACCTGAATACCACGAATATGGAATCTGCGGTACGGACGGTCATGGGTACCGCAAGAAATATGGGCCTGGAAGTTGTCTAGCCAGGGTTGAAAAGGATAGCGGCGATGGCAAAGAAATCGGGTAAGCACGTAGAGAACGCGCGCAGGAAGGTCGAGGCGCGTCCGTACAAGCTGGCCGAAGCTACGGAGCTGATCAAGAAGACGCACCACACGAAGTTCAACGAAACCGTGGAGCTGGCCATCAATTTGGGCGTGGACCCGAAGCATTCCGACCAGGTCGTTCGCGGAACCGTGGTTCTACCGCATGGGCTGGGGAAGTCCGTGCGTGTGCTGGTGATTGCCGGTGGCGAAAAAGTCCGTGAGGCGCAAGACGCGGGAGCGGATTTCGTCGGCGGCGAAGACATGGTGCAGAAGATCATGGGCGGCTGGACGGATTATGACGCGGTGATTGCCACGCCAGACATGATGAAGTCCGCCGGAAAGCTCGGCAAAGTGCTTGGGCCGCGTGGCCTGATGCCCAACCCAAAGACCGGCACGGTCACTTTTGACGTCGCCAAAGCGATCAAGGAAACCAAAGCGGGCAAGGTGGAGTTTCGCGTGGACAAAGCCGGCATCGTCCATTGCGCTATCGGGAAAGTGCAGTTTGACGCCGCCAAGCTGGCGGAAAACGCCCATGCCGTGATCGGCGCGGTTCTAAAGGCCAAGCCGGCCGCAGCAAAGGGCAAGTACGTGAAGAGGATTACTCTGACGTCGACGATGGGCCCGGGCATCCCGGTAGACCTGGCGGAAGCAGAAACATTGGCAGCGGCTGCTTAAGCGCGGAGAAGACGAACTCATGAAAAAGCGCAGCGAAAAGCAACAGGACCTGGACAAGCTGAAAAATGAACTGGCCAAAGTCTCCACCGTGATCCTCACGACTTTCCAGGGCATTACGGTTCAGGACGACACCAAACTGCGTCGCGCGGTGCAGGCCGCAGGCGGCCAATATCAGGTGGTGAAGAACACACTGGCAGAACGCGCTGGCGCAGGAACGTCTGCGGAAAGCTTGCTGAAGAATCTCAGCGGCACGAACTCCATCGCGTACACCACCGCCGATCCGGTGGCGCTGGCGAAGGCGCTGACGAAAATCGCAAAGGATGTTCCCGCGTTTCAGTTTCGTTCCGGGGTGGTGGAAGGCCGCGTCATTTCGATCGCGGAGATTCAGCAGCTTGCGAATCTGCCGTCGAAGGAAGAGCTAATCAGCAAGATCATGTTCTTGCTGAACGCGCCGGCACAGCGCATTGCGATGGCGCTAAATGCCTTGCCGCGGAATCTAGCGGTTACGGTCAGCGAGGCGGCTAAGGCCAACAAGTTTGGGTCCGGCGGGGCACCGGCACCAAGCCCCGAAACGGGCCAGTGATATTTCTAATTTGAGAGGAGAACAGGGAATCATGGCGAAAGTGGATACGATTCTGGAAGAAATCAAGGGGCTGACGCTTCTCGAGGCGTCGGAGCTAGTCAAGAAAATGGAAGAAACCTTCGGCGTATCCGCAGCTGCGGCTACGGTAGTCGCCGCAGGCGGCGGCGCGGCGGGTGGCGGTGGTGCGGCGGCTCCGGCGGAAGAAAAGACGGAGTTCAGCGTCGTACTCACTGACGTGGGCGGCAACAAGATCAACGTTATCAAGGCGGTTCGCGAAGTCACGAGCCTGGGCCTGAAAGAAGCCAAGGACCTCGTGGACGGCGCGCCCAAGACCGTCAAGGAAGGCGTGAACAAGGACGAAGCGGCGGCCATCAAGAAGAAGTTTGAAGAGGCTGGCGCCAAAGTTGAGATCAAGTAACGCGGCGAGCTTCAACGTTGTCGTTTGTTTTACGGGCTTCGAGAGGGGCGCGGCTTCTTAGCGGGCCACCGCGCCAAAGGAATTCATCACGCAAGTCCAGGCTGGGTATTCTTACAAATCCACAGGCCCTGCAAGGGCCGTTCGCAGCGGTGTGTGCGCAGCATTCGGGCAGGAATCGCCGCACGCCGCGTTGGGTTCTCTTCTCCTTTTGTCCGCATGCTGCCCGAAATGTATTTCTGCCAGGCGCGAAAATTCAGCCGCGCCTTGGCGCCAAAAATGAGGTAGATCATTCATGTCGAATACCAATCATCATGTCCGGGAACGTCAGCGACTGGATTTCGCGAAAATCCAGGGCTCGATCCAGATTCCCAACCTGATTGAAGTCCAGATGAAGTCGTACCAGCGCTTCCTGCAGATGGACCTTCTGCCGAGCGAGCGCGACGACGCGGGGCTTCAATCGGTGTTCACGTCGGTATTTCCAATCAAGGATTTTCGCGAGATGTCCCAGCTGGAGTTTGTGGACTACTCGATCGGGAACTGGGAGTGTAAGTGCGGCAACCTAAAGGGGCTGCACCATCTCCGTGCCACTTGCCGGAATTGCGGCGCGTCGGTGGTCACCAATCCGTATCAGACCGGCGACGTCATCTGCCACAAGTGCGGCACGTTCAACAAGAACACGCCGACGTTTTGCAACAAGTGCGGCGACCCGGTGGCGATGCAGTTGAAGTATGACGTCAACGAGTGCCAAGAACGAGGGATGACGTATTCCGCGCCGCTCAAGGTCACCATCCGTCTGACCATTTACGACAAGGATCCCGACAGCGGCGCAAAAACCATCCGGGACATCAAGGAGCAGGAAGTCTTCTACGGTGACATTCCGCTGATGACCGAGAACGGAACGTTCATCATCAACGGCACCGAGCGCGTCATCGTCAGTCAGTTGCACCGCTCGCCAGGCGTGTTTTTCGAAAGCGCCAACAACCGCACCTACTTCCTCGGCAAAATTATCCCTTACCGCGGTTCGTGGGTGGAATTCGAGTACGACACCAAGAACATTCTCTACGTACGCATCGACCGCAAGCGCAAATTCCTTGGGTCGATCTTCCTGCGCGCGCTGGGCATGAAGTCCAACGAAGAGATTCTGCGCACCTTCTACCAGGTCGAGCGCATCGCGCTGCGCGATAAGGATCTGTACTGGAATGTTTCGCCGGGTCTGGTCGATCGCAAGCTTACGCACGAGATCAGAAATCCCAAGAGCGAAGAGGTGATTGTCGGCGCACACAAGCGGATTACCGAGAATCTCTTCAAGGAGCTCATCAAAGCCAAGGTCACGCAGGTGCGCGCGGCACTAGCGGACCTTGAGGGCGCTTACAGCGTCGCCGACGTGGTCAACCGGCAGACCGGCGAGGTGCTGCTGGAATCCAACAAGCCGATCACCGCGGATCTGTGGCAGACGTTTGCGGAAGCGGGGATCACGGAAGTCGATGTGTTCTTCCCGGAGCGCGACGACATTGGTCTCGTGCTCTCGCGCACGCTCGACAAAGATCCGATCCGCACGACCAAGGAAGCGTTGATCGAAATCTACCGCAAGCTGCGGCCTGGCGATCCGCCGACGCTCGAAACAGCCACGAACCTGTTTCGCGGAATGTTCTTCGATCCGCGCAAGTACGACTTCAGCCGCGTCGGCCGACTCAAGTTCAACATCAAGATGGGCCTGGACACGCCGCTCGATAACCGCACGCTGGATACTCCGGATTTTGTTGCGGCCATCAAGTACCTGTTTAAGCTACGCAAGAACATCGGCGTGGTCGATGACATCGATCACCTCGGCAATCGCCGCGTGCGCGCCGTCGGCGAGCTGCTGGAGAACCAGTTCCGCATCGGGTTAGTTCGCATGGAACGCGCCATCAAGGAAAAGATGAGCGTGTACCAGGAAATGTCCACGGCCATGCCGCACGACCTGGTCAACGCCAAACCGGTAATGGCGGCGATCCGCGAGTTCTTTGGGAGCTCGCAGCTCAGCCAGTTCATGGACCAAACCAACCCGCTCAGCGAAATCACGCATAAGCGGCGGCTTTCGGCACTGGGGCCGGGCGGTTTGTCGCGGGAGCGCGCGGGATTCGAGGTCCGCGATGTCCACCCCACGCACTACGGTCGCATCTGCCCGATTGAAACGCCGGAAGGCCCGAACATCGGGTTGATCAGCTCGCTGTCTTGCTTTGCGCGCATCAACGATTACGGCTTCATCGAGTCGCCGTACCGCAAAGTCAAGAACGGCCGGATCATCGACTACGTGCACATCGTCAATGCCGGCGACAGTGAGTTCAAAGCCGGTGAGATTGTGGAGCGCGACCGCGTTGAAGAGCTGAACGAAGAGCTCAAGCGCCGCAAGGTCGTGTATGAGCCGTACTGCTTCTATCTCTCCGCGTGGGAAGAAGACAAGTACGTGGTGGCGCAAGCCAACGTTTCTCTGGACGACAAGCTGCGCATCACCACGGAGCTGGTCAATTGCCGTCAGGCGGGCAACTTTGTGCTGAAGAGCCGCGAGGAAGTTGACTACGTCGACGTTTCACCGAAGCAGCTGGTTTCTGTTGCTGCCAGCTTGATCCCGTTCCTGGAGAACGATGACGCCAACCGAGCTCTCATGGGCTCCAACATGCAGCGCCAAGCCGTGCCGCTGATTCGTGGTGAGGCTCCGCTGGTGGGCACGGGCATGGAGCGGGTTACCGCGCGCGACTCCGGCGCGGTGGTGCTCTGCCGCCGCGAAGGCATCGTCGATCAGGTCGACTCCGAACGCATCATCGTGCGCGTGGAGTCCGATCACTCCGGCGTGCTCAGCCGTGAAGTGGGAGCGGACATCTACCAGCTCATCAAATTCAAGCGCTCCAACCAGAACACCTGCATCAACCAGAAGCCGCTGGTTCGTGTTGGTGATCGCGTGAAGAAGGGACAAGTCCTCGCGGATGGTCCTTGCACCGACCGCGGAGAGTTGGCTCTAGGGCGCAACGTCCTCGTGGCGTTCCTCCCGTGGCGCGGCTACAACTTCGAAGACGCCATCCTGGTCAGCGAAAAGCTGGTCAAGGACGACTACTACACTTCGATTCACATTGAGGAGTACGAAATCGAAGCGCGTGACACCAAACTCGGCCCCGAAGAAGTCACTCGCGACATTCCTAACATCAGCGAGTCCTTCCTTCGCAACCTGGATGAAAGCGGTGTGATTCGCATCGGTGCAGTGGTCAAGCCCGGCGACATTCTTGTGGGCAAGGTCACGCCCAAGGGCGAGACCACGCTGACGCCGGAAGAAAAGCTGCTCCGCGCCATCTTCGGCGAAAAGGCCGGCGATGTTCGCGACGCTTCCCTGTACTGCCCGCCGGGCATCGAGGGCACCATCGTTGACGTCAAGATCTTCACCCGCAAGGGCGGAGAGAAAGACGAACGTCACAAGGCCATCGAAGCGACGCAAGTCTTTAAGCTGGAGAAGAACCTGGCCGACGAAATCCGCATCCTCACGGATGAGCGCCTCAAGCGTCTCACGGATCTTCTCGGCGGAAAAATTCTTCAGGCCGACCTGCACGACGAGAAGACTAACAAGCGCCTGCTAACCAAGGGCACCGAGCTGACGCGCGAGATCATCGAGAAAATCTCCACGCGCAATCTCAAGCGCCTGAAGCTCAACGAAAAGGACCCGCTGCTCATCGAGAAGATCGAAGAAGTCGAAGAGATGACCTCGCGGCAGATCGACGTGCTCCGCAAGATCACCGAGGAGCGCAAAGAGAAGTTGAAGAAGGGCGACGAGCTGCCTCCGGGCGTGATCAAGCTGGTCAAGGTCTACATCGCCATGAAGCGCAAGCTTTCCATCGGCGACAAGATGGCCGGCCGCCACGGAAACAAGGGGGTCATCGCGCGCATCGTGCCGCAGGAAGACATGCCGTACCTTCCCGATGGCACTCCGGTGGAAATCGTTCTCAACCCGCTCGGCGTTCCTTCGCGTATGAACGTCGGCCAGATTCTCGAGACGCACCTCGGCTAGGCCGCCTGGTGACTGTCGGTCCCGAGGGCCGGCACGTGTTGAGCCGGCGGCACGTCGGCGACCGGTGACGACAAGGCGCTGAAGACGGATCGCAGCGCCGCGAAACA
>DATEGH010000203.1:0-8031 GCA_035280185.1 Terriglobales bacterium | reverse complement strand
GATTCTGTTTGTAACGGGCCGACGTCCCGCAGGCCTGGCGGTAGCCGGAATCGGCTTGGCGACATTGGCTTCAGAAAACCCGGAGCGCTTTGAGGATCTCTGGCGGCGAATGCCGGAGTACGTTGAGAAGGGAAGCAAGTTCGTCGAGATGGCTGCTACCTTCCTGGAGCGACTAAGCGAGCATCAGGGCGGAGGATATCGCAACATTCCTGTGGCTGGCGGAAGCAGGTACTGAACCAATTTCGCTGAGCGCTCCGCATGCGCGACTTCGCGTATCGACGAATATCCCCGGACGGCCGCTTGGCTGTCCGGGGAATCTCGCGAATCAGTCTGAGCCCTGCCCTCCCTTGCACCGTTTCCCCCAGGTTAAACTTCAGCGCTGGAAGGTGCGGAAACTCTTCTTGATTGCCGTTAAGGTGAGTAGAGTATCGATCTACTCTGAATTGCCCGGAATTCATGGAATCGCTTAAGGGCCCTGCAAATTGACCTTAGGATCGGAGTTTCTGATCTGACATCTTCCGCTGGAGGCTCTTCATCACATTTGCCGGGGTCATGATGCGGCGAACCGGCTTGCTTGCAGTTCTTCTTTTCAGCATCACTTCAACGATTGCGATTGCGCAGCAGGAGGGTGATCCTCACCTCTCGGAACCGGGAACTGCTGTGCTTGTTTCGCGGTCGGGATTTGCGCACGGTTATCGTCACGGCTACGAAGCGGGGTATCACCTCGGCAACATCGACGCTAATATGGCGCGTCCGCCAAAAACCAAACTTGTGGCGCCGAAGGGGATTTCCAGTGGATATCAGCCGATCTTTGGCCCCAAGCACTCGTTTGAGGATGGATTTCATTCAGGATTGAAGGCCGGTTACAGCGATGGCTACGCAGGAAGGAATTTCCGCGCAATCTCTGAGTTCCGGTCTCTCGGAGCATCACTTAGCGCGCAACCGCAACCCGGTTCGGAGAACAAGTACTTCGATAATGGTGTTCGCGCGGGCTATACGCAAGGATTGGACCACTCCCCTACTGTTCCCTCTGCCTTGGACCTCGATTTTCGCCTGGTGACCTGCCCTGAATCTGATTCTTCGGGCTTTCCTGCCGCCGCACAGCGGATCTACTGTGACGGCTACCAGCGTGGCTACATCCTTGGACGCGCGGATGGCGCGATCCTCCCCCCGGAGCACGGGCTGCTCGAAGCCAGCCGTTGACTCCAGCAAACACCTGAAACCATACCCTGTACGACAGTACATGTACCTTGCTTGAAAATGGGCAGGTGCCAAGGTTCATGATACTTTCAGGTAGTAATCGCGTAATATTGCCAGAAATCGCCGAAAGTACCTCCTGGCCGCGGAAGGAGTTTTGATGAAGACAGCCACCTCCAAGAAGACCAGCGTGCACATCGCTGTGGTGGAGAGCGACCCACTCAGGTTTATCGGACTGAAATCTCTGTTCGATTCCGAGCATGACCTGGAGTTGATCTCCTGCAGCCTGGCTGAGCTGGGTCCGCGGAAGGACATTGATCTGGTTCTGCTGGGAACCAGGGCAGGGCAGAATCTTTTTGATGTGATGGCCGGCCTGAAAGCTGCGCGTCCGGACTTGCGGATCATCGTTACCGGAAGCGGCGCGGATGATGAGACCATTCTCAAAGCTCTTGCCGCCGGCGCTAAAGGGTATGTGGACGAAGCCGCATCACCAGCGGAGTTTATACAGGCCATGCGCATTGTCCATCAGGGTTCTGTTTGGGCGCCGCGCCGCGTCCTTTCTATCTTCATCGAGCGCGTTACATCTTCTCCAGGGCGTATTTTCCCTGCCGGTCGTGTCACCTTCACGGACCGTGAAAAAGAAGTTCTGGAGTTGCTGGTGGCCGGCCGTTCCAACAAAGAGATCGGGATGGTATTGGGGATCGAGGAACGCACGGTCAAAGCCCACGTCGCCAAGCTCATGCGAAAAGTGGGTGTGCAGAATCGCATTGCGCTTTCCGTACACGCCATCACTCACTCGCTCGTTACCTCTTCGAAGTGACAATTCGGAACAAGGCTGCGTCAGGCCTGCTTTGCCGCAGGCTCTTTGTTTTGCTCGAGGCTTTGCTCGAAAGAGTACATGCTTCTCCGCTGCCCTTTAGGCCAGTGCTGCGATAAGAATCTGGACGAGCTGGAAGAACATGAGCTTAAGTACATGTCCGGAACGCCATGCCCAATAAGCACACTGGTTACTTGCCCGCAATCTGTCGCGGGTGGATACTCTGCTCACCTACCACAGAACCTGGGAGACGGGGGTTGGAAATGGTCACGAGGGTCGCCATATCCAACCCTTTAATTTTTTTCAGCATCTCTGCTGAGGGCTGCTCATTCCTTCTACAATCGTTTCGAGGAAAACATGAGACAGGTTCTTGCTATTCTGCTCTTCGCACTTGTGTGTTCAACGTTCTCTTTTGCTGATACGGCCGCCCAGCGCGTGGAAGCAGCCGCAACGGTGCTCAATGAGATCATGGCGACGCCCGATAAAGGCATTCCCAGCGAGATTCTCGATTCGGCAAAGTGCGTTGCGGTGGTGCCTTCTCTAATGAAGGGTGGGTTCATCGTAGGCGCTTCGCACGGTCGCGGAGTGGCCACGTGCCGCACCGGAAGTGGATGGAGCGCGCCAGCACCATTTTCCATGACCGGCGGCAGCCTTGGTTTCCAGATCGGAGGCCAGGCCGTGGACCTGGTGATGATGGTGATGAATGATCGCGGCATGCAGGCGCTTCTCTCCAGCAAATTCAAGTTGGGAGCGGATGCTTCCGCTGCAGCGGGTCCCGTGGGGCGCCATGCAGAGGGTTCCACTGATTGGAAGATGCGGGCTGAGGTGCTTACCTACTCGCGCGCTCGCGGACTGTTTGCCGGCGTTACCGTGAACGGTTCATCGATCACGCAAGACGAAAATGCCACCAAGGAATTGTATGGACGCCTGGTACCATTCAAGACGATTCTGACCGGCGCAATCTCAACACCGCAGACCGGCGAACCGTTCGTGGCAGCCGTTAGAAAGGCAGTGAATGCTGCGTCCGGACAATCTACTTCTTCGCCGACAACGCAGCAAACGCCAGTTCCAGTGAATCCGCCCGCAACGAGTCCCGCTCCGACGACGACTCCTGAACCAGCAGGCGCCGTGCCAAGTCCTTCAACCACGGCAACTCCTGAGTCGAGTCCTGCGCCTGCCGCTTCGCCGACTCCACCGCTTTAATCCTGACAAAAAATAAACGGGAGCCGGTTGCTGCCGGATCCCGTTTCATTTTTTCACTGAAATTCTCAGTGCGTATGCGGTTTTGATTCATCCTTCTTTTCTGGCGCGCCGTGCTGGTGTTCCATTTCTTCGTGCTGCTCGGCCTCTTCCTTGAAGACAGCAGGTGTGCCCAGGCTACCCTTGGCAGGCAGGTGGCGAATGTAGCGCACTATCTTCCACATCTCGTCATCTTCAAGAATGCCCTTCCATCCCGGCATTCCGGAAGGACCAATGCCATTCTCGACAATCCATTTTAATTGTCCATCGGTATATTCCTGAATATCTTTCGAGGCGAGGTCCGCTACCGGCGGCGCCATTTTTAGAGCAAAGGGAACGCCGGTATTTTGGCCGTCGAGACCGTGACAGATCTGGCAGTGATGCTGAAAATGTTCCGCACCTTCCTTCTGCGCATCCAGGGTATCGGGCACAGGATTCTTCCAGTCTTTCCCGCCAATGGTGACCTCATGCTTGATTCCGGTGATCACGGATCGTTCCAGCCCGCCCGGCTTTCCAGCCTTGCAACCGGCAGTAGCAACAACCAGCATTAGACCGCTCGCGATTACTGAGAGCTTCATCGATCTCCTCTCTTCCTGTGACATAAACATTTTTGCTGAATTGTATTCCCGGAAAAAGTTGAAGATACCAGAGTTTCCTCTAAGATCAACTGAGGCGTTCGGGCCGCCTCCGGTTACAGAGTTTTCATCTACGGGCTCGATGATAATTCAGACTCCTTTGTGATGCGAGAACGGCTCGAATACGCTCCCGTCTGGCTGATGGCAAATTTTCTGCGCTGGATGCCGCGGCCGCTCGCCCGCTGTTTGTGCATCGCGCTCGCATTGCTCATTTACAAGCTGCATCCTCGGCTGAAACGCGTGGGCATGCGCAATCTCGAGCTGGCATTCCCGCAAATGAGCGATGCAGACAAAGAGCATGTTCTTCGGGGCGTTTTCGTCAGCCTGGGACGGCAGCTCGCCGAATTCTGTTTATTTCCGCGCTACACCAGAGAAAACGTATCGCAGGTGGCGGTCTATGACGGATTTGAGAACTACCGTGACGCCGCCTCGCGAGGCAAAGGAGTCATCTTCCTCACTGCGCACCTCGGCGGATGGGAGATCAGCTCCTTTGTGCAGTCCTTGATTGGACATCCTTTGAACATCGTCGTTCGACCGCTGGACAACCGCTATCTCGATGCCATGGTGGATCGCTACCGAACGATGCACGGGAACAGTACGTTCTCCAAGCAGGATTTTGCACGCGGATTGTTGAGCTCGCTACGCGCGGGTGAGACGGTCGGGATTCTGATGGACACCAACATGACGCCGCCGCAAGGCGAGTTTGTGGACTTCTTCGGTGAGCCCGCCTGCACGGCCACCGGAATCGCACGCGTTGCGTTGCACACCGACGCGTCCGTGATTCCTGGATTTGCCTTATGGGATCACGAAATTCAGAAGTACAAAATCTGTTTTGAGCCGGCGCTGCCGCTGGTGCGAACCGGCGATGGCGCCGAGGATATCCGCGCCAATACAGCGCTGTTCACCAAGGTGATTGAACGCTATGTTGCGCGTTATCCCGAGCAGTGGCTATGGGTGCATCGCCGATGGAAGACGCGGCCTGCGGGAGAGCCACCGCTGTACGAGTGATGGGCTACTCCTTCTCGATGAAAACATCGAGGTCGCCGAAAAAAGCCAAAATCGACACGATCAGAGAGCCGCCGAGCCCGACAAAAAAGAGCCATTCAAGGACCAAAGCCAAATAATGCATTTAGGGAGATTCCCTCAAGGCATTACGCTAGCGAAGATCGAATAAGGAAGCCATAAGCAATTCGTAAGGATTTTGTTAATTCAGCGGCATCTTCGCGTTCGCGAGCTCTGAGGAACAACTCGCATCGGAAAACGGGAAGCTCAGCGGAGACCCGAGGCGTCGGCAGAGATTCGCCTCAACGAGAGCCGTCGTGTTCTTGCGTAGGAAGTATAAGTTCGAAGCGGACGTCAGATCCGCAATGCTGGCAAGGTGGAAATGTGTCGTTCAGCTTGAGAGAGACTTCGTGCGGGCTGCGATGGTCCAGGTGCAGGACTCTATAGATCCCCGCTTTCGGAACCAGATCGCCAGGCCTGCACAATGTTTTGGAGGAACCGGAAGCCATGCGCCATTCCGAGCTGTCTAGGGAACTCGGTGGTAGGAATCGAGCGGTTCATCAGGGAGTTGTCCGGGTTGAGGACTTCTTCCATAAAATCCGGGTCCTCGGAAATATGAGGCGCCGCCTGCACCAGCTTAAAGCGAACAGACTCTCCGCACTGCCGGCAGTAAGGGAAAAACGAACTGCGCAGCAGCAGCACGGTTGTTCGGGGTTCGTCGGAGTGGCAGATTTCGTAAACTCCAGATTCCTCCACGATTTCTCCGGGATTAAGTTGGCAATCTGACTGGTCGAACCTGGTGGTGAGTCTGGTGCGCTGGAACATGCAAACGTTTCTTCCTATCGTGAAATCAGGAGCTTCGCCCTGCGATCGATTCTGCCGGGTCTCAGAACGCACCTGATAAGATGCCTTTTTCAGGGCTGAAGTTGGAGTAAAGCTGCGCGGCCGAATCGGGCGTAAGCCATGTTTGCGGCTTCGATGACAGGACGTAAAATCCAGCGCGGCTTTCATATATACTTTTTTTCTGGCCGAACACAATCAGAAGGAGCTTGCGTTATGCACTCTGTTTTGCGGCAATCGGCGAGACCTGTGATTGCCATCGCGCTGGTTGCACTTTTTCTCGTTCCCGCCAATCTCATCGCCCAAACTCACGTGGTCAGCCCGGCTGAGCTGCAGCAGCAGGTGCTTTCCGCTTCACAGCAGCGGCAACACAACCTGCAAAGTCTGGAGAACTTTCTTTCCACTCCGCTGGCGGAGAAAGCCATGAAGTCCGGCCAGGTCAATCCCCGGCAGGTGCGCACCGCGGTTTCTACGCTCAGCGACCAGGACCTGGCGCAGTTGAGCGCCCGCGCGCAGAAGGCGCAGGCGGATTTCGCGGCTGGGAACCTTTCCGATCGCGACCTGATCCTGATTATTCTGGGAATCGCCGTTCTCGTGCTGATCATAGTTGCGGTCCGCTGAACCATTCATGTTTCGCCAATTGCCGCAGAGGCTCGCGCTACTCTTGTGCCTCTGCGGCGTCCTCTCTGCGGCGGCCGCTGGTTCCGGCATCTGGCTCGATGTTCCGTTTGTCCCGCAGGAAAAGAATGGTTGCGGCGCTGCCGTGATCTCCATGCTCTTGCGTTACTGGCACAGCCAGATGGATTCTTCACCCGCGCAAATTCAGAATGCTCTTTACTCCCGCAAAGCGCATGGAATATTCGCTTCTGACGTGCAGCGCTATTTTCAGGAGCACGGCTTTCGCGCTTTCGCGTTTGCCGGCCGCTGGGACGATCTGCGCCAACATCTTGAAAAGGGGCGGCCGCTGATTGTGGCCTTGAAACCTGCCCGGCTGGAAGATGAGCTTCACTATGTTGTGGTCGTTGGGCTCGAGCCTGTGCAGAACGTTGTCCTGGTGAATGATCCCGCGCAGCGCAAGCTGTTGAAACAGGAGCGATCGGCCTTCGAGAAGCAATGGAGCGCGGTGGGCAACTGGACATTGCTCGTAGTGCCTGAGGCGAGCGCACCGCGTTGAGCCGGCTGAAAGCTGTTGTCCTGCTCCTGTTTGCGTTTTGCGCAGCGCTCGGGCAGGACGCACCCAACGCGCAGCAACTCTTCAGTCAGGAACGATGGCCGGAGCTGGCGCGGCTCATTGAATCGTTGCCCGATTCTCAGCGAACGGCAGAGCTCGACTACGAGTACGGGATTGCGCTGGCCCATCTTGGGCGATGGCGAGAGGCACAGCAGGCGCTCCTGGCAGGCCAGCGCCTCGCGCCTTCTGACAAGCGCTTTCCCGTTGAACTGGCCGGAGTGGCATTCAAGCGGCAGAAGCATCGCCAGGCAATCTGGTACTTGCGCCGTTCGCTGCGGCTTGATCCAAGTGACACTTACGCGAACGACTTTCTTGCCACACTCTATTTTCTTGGCGGCAATACTGAGGCGGCACTCAAGTATTGGAACCGTGAAGGCAAACCACAGATCCAAAATGTGAACAGCCGGCCTGAGCCGCGCTTGAGGCCTGTGCTGCTCGACCACGCCTTCGCATTCTCGCCTGCCGGCACTCTGAGTCTCGCTGAATTTCGCACGACGGATGCTCGATTGCGCAATCTCGAGATTTTTCCGAGCTACCGCATTGACCTGACTGCCCGGGATGGCGGGCAGTTTGACGCTGAGCTTCGCGCGGTGGAACGCAATGGCTTCGGCAGCAGCCTTGCGGACGCGCTGCTGGGGACATTTAGCGGACTTCCATTCCAGGAGATCGATCCGGAGTACTACAACATATCGGGCAAGGCGATCAACATTGCATCGCTCGCGCGCTGGGACCCGGACAAACGTCGCGTGCTGGCCTCGCTTTCCGGGCCATTGTTCTCGGCGCCCGAGTGGCGCTACCGCATCGGCGTGGACCTCAGAAATGAGAATTGGGACATTCGTAATGGATTCACCGGGCCGGCGCCGGTGCTGGCAGCGCTCAATCTGCGACGTGAGGCCGTGAGTGCTGACATCGAGCGCCTGGTGGGATGGCGCTGGCGATGGGCGCTTGGCGTCGAACTGTCGCATCGCGATGAACGTAACCCGACCCCCGGCGTGATCCTCACCCCGGAGCTTCTGGCAGAAGGTTATCAGCTCAAGCAAACGGCAAGTCTTCAGTACCAGCTCCTGCGA
>DATEGH010000202.1:0-11606 GCA_035280185.1 Terriglobales bacterium | reverse complement strand
GCTTCGGCGCTGCCGATTCCTCATGTTGAGCAAACGAACAACATCGTTGCCAACGAGTCGAAGGGCGTCGCGGAAACCAAACCCGAGCCCAAGCCCGCAGAAACAGAAGATGGCATTTCTATTCCCGGTAAGGTTACTAAGCCCAAGCCGCAGCAGAAGGTAATTACACCGCCTGCGGTGAGGCCGCCACGTCCGGCGCCCACACCGGAAGATACGGCAGTTCCCTACGGCGAAGGCGGGCCTGTGAGCGGGCCGTATGGAGCTTTTACGGCGCCGCACACGCAGGGCGGTTTCAGCTTCCAGAATGCTGACTTCGGCTCGCGCTTTGCCTACTACGTTCGCCAAGTGAACCAGACAGTTTCGCGCAACTGGTACAAGCCGGACGTAAGCGCGCCGCGGCGGGCCTATATCCAGTTCGACATCATGCGCGATGGCTCGCCTACCAGCGTTCGCATTGAGCAATCCAGCGGTGTGCCTGAGCTCGATCAGCTCGCAATGCGCGCGGTACAGCGCAGCGAATTTGGCCCGCTGCCGCCGGAGTACAGCGGCAACAAAGTTTCCGTGGAGTTTTGGTTCGATTATCAGAAATAAAGTGGAGACATGTTGAATAAAACCAGAATACATTTCACGCTACTGTTCATTCTGCTCGCTCTTCCTTTTACGCAAATTCTTGCTCAGGACCAGATCAAAACCGGGACTAATATCGGCGCTCCCATCCGGCTGGCCGCTTCTGATTTCAAACAGGCCAATGCCGAACCCACAAACGGTCCTCTGCTGAGCGCCTTCAATCAAACGCTGTGGAGCGACCTAGACAACGCCGGAATCTTCGAGATGGTGGCCAAGAGCTTCTATCCTTCCGGTACGCCCGGAGCTCCCAGCGACATCAACCTATCGACGTGGGGCAATCCGCCAGTGAACGCGGCCATGCTGGCGTTCGGTAATCTGGGCGTGGCGAGCGGAAAGGTTTCTGTCCAGGGCTGGCTGTATGACGTGAAGAATGCCACCTCGCCGCAGATTCTGGGCAAGGAATATCGCGAGGACGCCACCACGGACAACGCCCGCTTGATTGCGCACCGCTTTGCCAACGAGATCATCACGCGGCTGGGCGGAATTCCGGGCGTGACAGAAACAAAAATCTACTTCATCCGAAAGGCTGGCAACGGTCCCAAGGAAGTCTGGATGATGGATTATGACGGCGCCAACCAGCGCCAGCTTACGCATTTGAATTCCATCTCGCTTTCGCCCCGCATCTCGCCTGATAACTCGCGCGTGGCTTTCAGCGAGCTGGGCACTTCGTGGCAGATCCGGATGTACTCGCTCGACCTGAGCCGCATGGTCAGCTTCCCACGTTTCGGCGGCGGCAACTACTCTCCGGCGTGGTCGTCAGACGGCACAAAGCTCGCGTTCTCGTCTTCTATGGGAACCGGCTCTTCGGACATCTATATTGCCGACTCCACGGGGGCCGCCCCGCGCAGGCTCACCACGGGAAAGACTGACGTTTCTCCTGTCTTCAATCCCAAAACGAACGCGCAGATCGCGTTTGTCAGCGGCCGTTCCGGATTGCCGCAGATCTATATCATGGACGCGGACGGCAGCAACGTGCAGCGCGTCACCGATCAGGGATATGCGGTGTCGCCGGCGTGGTCGCCCAACGGGCTGTTGCTGGCCTTCTCCTGGGTGCGGCATTACGGGCCGGGCATTCTTGGAGGAGCGGATATTTACGTGATGGACGTCGCATCGCGACAGATTGTACAGTTGACTCATGACGGCGGGCGCAACGACTTCCCTTCCTGGTCGCCTGATGGCCGCCACATTGTTTTTCAATCCACGCGCAGCGGCACCGAGCAGATCTGGAGCGTGCTGGCCGATGGAACGCATCTCCAGCAACTCACGCGCGAAGGGCGCAACACCCAACCCAACTGGAGTTACAGATAGTTTGAAGCTTGGCGAAAAAATCGCATTTTGTTTCGGAGGACATGAGGTGAACTACTGCAAGAAGCATTGGACATTAATTCTCGGGACCATGGTGCTGCTCATGATGGTGAGCGGTTGCAAGAAGAAGCCGCCGCCCACCCCGCCGGCCCCGCCGCCTAAACCGGTTACAGCGACTCTTTCCGCGAACCCGACTTCAATCACCGCCGGGCAGCCGTCCACGCTCACCTGGAGCACGGATGGCGCTGACGATGTGTCACTGGACGGACAGAAGGTGAACGTCAGCGGATCGCAGACCGTTCAGCCAAATGAAACCACCACGTACCATCTGGTGGCCAAAGGTGCGGGTGGAACGCAGGAAGCTACAGCGCAAGTAAGCGTCGCCCAGCCCACTCCGGCTCCGACGCCACAGGCGACTCCACAGCCCACGCCGGGTGATGAGCAGGTCTTTGCTCAAGCGGCGCAGGATATCTACTTCGACTACGACAAAGCGGACCTCCGCCCGCAGTCGCAACAGATTATCTCTCACATGGCGGAAGTGATGAAGGCGCACCCGAACTGGAAGGTCCAGATCGAGGGGAACTGCGACGAGCGCGGCTCAACCGAGTACAACCTGGCCTTGGGCGAGCGCCGCGCCGACTCGGCAAGGCAGGCCTTGACTCAGGCCGGCGTACCCGCCGATGACCTGAAGACGATCAGCTACGGAAAGGAAAAGCCCGTCTGCACAGAAGCCAACGAGGATTGCTGGCAGCGCAACCGCCGCGACCACTTCACCCTGACGCAGCACTAACTGTTAACGCCGGATGGACATCTGCTCCGTCCGGCGTTTCATTTGCCGTTTTGCGCTCTTCGTCTCAATTAAAATCTATGCAGGAACGGCAGCAATTCTGCATCTAAAGAGTTCAAAAGCTATGAAAAAATACGGTCTCTCCGCTTTGCTTGGCGGGCTTGTGCTGTGCGCATCGATGGCGCAGCCGGCCGCCGCCGCTGACACAAAATCGCAGCTCATTCAGATCCAGACGCAACTGCAGATTTTGCAGGACAACATCTCCCGCATGCAGCAGTCGTTTGACGAGCGCATGGGCGTGATGCGCGACATGATTACCCAGCAGACCGATAACGTTAACAAGATGGGAACTCTAATCCAGAACCTGCAGAAGTCGCTGGGAGCGCAGACCACGGATGCCGCAGGCAAGGTGGACCAGATCTCCGGCCAGGTGCAGGCATTGCACGATTCCGTAGACGAACTGAAGGCGCGGCTAGCCAAGGTCAGCAAGCAGCTTGACGATATGCAGGCGGCACAGCAGAACATCCAGAACCCGCAGCCGGGACAGCCTGGCGGCCCGACTCCGGGCAACACGGCCGCAGCGCCGCAAGCGCCCCCGCCGGAGCAGCTTTATAACGATGCTCTTCGCGACTACAACGCCGGCAAGAATGATCTGGCCGCGCAGGAGTTTGGGCAGTACGTTCAGGTGTACGGCAACACCGATCTCGCGGGCAATGCGCAATTCTATCTCGGCGAAATTCAGTACCGGCAGGGCAATCTGGCGGGAGCGGTTCAGTCGTACAACAAAGTTCTTGATCAGTATCCGGGCGGTAACAAATCCGCCGCCGCGCAGCTCAAGAAAGGATACGCGCTGCTCGATCTGGGACAGAAGAATGAAGGCATCGCGGAACTGCGCAGCCTGATCGGGCGTTATCCGAAAACGCCGGAAGCGGTGCAAGCCAAGGAACGCCTGGGCAGGCTCGGAGTGACCGCTGCGGCCCGGCCTGCGCGTCCTTCACCCAGCCGTCATTAAGGCTGGGCCGTCTCGCGCAGCTTCAGATCCAGGCCGAGCTTGCGCAGGCAGTAACGAATCTCCTGCGCCACTTCCGTCACTCGCATTCCTTCCTGCACCATGAGTTTGCAGGAAATCGCGGTTCGCTTGCTGGTTCCTGGGCCAAGATCAAAGTTTACCCGGCAGTACTGGCATTCCTCATTCCAGCAGAACCGGCCGTAAGAAACATCTTCCGGGGCAAGATACTGGAAAGCGCGGAGAAGCATGTTACCTTCCGGGACTTCAAACTCCTTGTCGCCGACGGTGATCTTGATCAATTTATTGAAAGGCCGGAACAAAGGGCCAGGGTTGGACATGGTCAGATTCTAACGAAAAAGAGCGGCATCACGCGTGTGAGCACCGCCCTTTCTCTTGCATCGCTCTGTCTAATTGCAGTTGTATGAAGATGGCTCTTCCGCACGGAGCCGCCTTCCCCTCCCGTTTGCGCCGGAGCTAGGCTTCCAAGCGCCGCTGCTAGTCGAAACACGTGCGTTGCGAAAAAGTTGCGCCGGCTGCATCCCGGAATTCGTGCATGGGCTTCTTATGGATCATGAAGCAGCCAACCCAAAACGAACAGCGCAAGGAAGATAAGAAGAACAATCCTTCAAGAGGAATTGATCCTGAGAAGAAAGAGCCTGAAATGGAAGCCGATCTCAACGATCAGGACCCAGGCGAGCGCCAGAAGGAGAATCAGAACCAGCAGAAGGATGATCCGCTGGCGGCATAAAGAGATTGCCAGGATTGCCAAAATCGCCGAAATTGCCAGAATTGAAAACCCGAAACGGATTGATTATGCGAAGAACTATGACAGGCCCGATTTTGGCAATTCTGGCAATTTACATCAGTTCCGCCATTGCTTCTTCAAGCACTTTCTTCGGAGGGCGGACTACGTTTTCCGGTAACTGGCCCAGAGGTTGATCGGTCAGGTTGAGAACGTCAGTAAAGCTGGGAGCCTGAGTGTTCACGTAGAGAACGCCTGTGAGCACCTCCCCCTTTGCGTGTGATTCGGCCAGGATCTTCATTGCGTTGATTCGGTCGGTGGCATCGTAGTCGCGCTCGAGCTTACGCAGGCGAAGCTGCGAACCATCGTGCATGGTGACGGTTGCGGTGGTTCCGGGATCGTAATCGACTTCGATATTTTCGAAATGCGGAACAAAACCGAGCTCCTGCACTGGCTCATCGTGGTCCTTCAGGTACTTATAGGATTTTGTGGAGCCTTCGTGATCGTTGAAGGTCACGCAGGGCGAGATCACGTCGAGCATCACCGTGCCACGATGGGAAATTGCGGCTTTCAGCAACGTGAGCAACTGCCGCTTATCACCGGAGAAGGAGCGGGCCACAAACGTGGCGCCAAGCTGGATGGCCAAGGCACAAGTGTCGATCGGCGGAAGATCGTTGATGACGCCGGTCTTGAGCTTGGCTCCAATATCTGCCGTAGCGGAGAACTGGCCCTTGGTGAGGCCGTAAACGCCGTTGTCTTCAATGATGTAGATGATGGGCAGGTTGCGCCGCATCAGGTGCATGAACTGCCCGATGCCGATGGAAGCGGTGTCGCCGTCGCCGGAGATGCCCAGCACCATCAGCTTGTGATTGGCCAGAGCCACTCCGGTGGCGACTGAGGGCATGCGTCCGTGAACGGCGTTAAAGCCGTGCGCGCGGTTCACGAAATAGGCGGGCGACTTTGAGGAGCAGCCGATCCCGCTCATCTTTACCAGGTTTTCCGGGCGGATGCCCATCTCATAAGCGGCGTCAATGATGCGCTCGGAGATGGCATTGTGACCGCAGCCGGCGCAGAGCGTGGTTTTTCCGCCGCGGTAATCGAGCACGCCGAGGCCGATAACGTTTGTTTTCGGCGCGGCTGGTGTGGTGGGCGTGGCCGACATCTACTTGCCCTCCTGAGAAATAATTTCATTGGTGACAGAGCGCGCATCAATCGGCAGCCCGTTGTAGTGCAGCACGCGGCGAAGTTTAGTGATCTGCTCTGGCGCCAAATCCAGCTTCAACAGCTCGCGCATCTGCCCGTCGCGGTTCTGCTCCACTACATAAATTCGATCGTGGTTCTTCACGAAGTCGTGCACGTCCTGGTTGAAGGGATAGGCACGGAGCCGGAGATAATCCACCACGATTCCGTACTCGTTCTTTAGCTGATCGTGAGCTTCCATCATGGCCCAATGCGACGTGCCATAAGCGATGATGCCGATCTCCGATCCGTGGCTGCGCTCGCGCACCGGCGCAGGCACGAACTTGCGCGCTGTATCAAACTTGTGCGCGAGGCGGTCCACGTTGCGGATGTAATCGTCGGGGCGTTCGCTGTACTGGCCTTTTTCGTTGTGACCGCTGCCGCGGGTAAAGTACGCCGCTGAAGGGTGAGCAGTCCCAGGGATGGTGCGATATGGAATGCCGTCGCCGTCCACATCCTTGTAGCGGGCAAAGCCGCCTAACCGCTGCAGCTCTTCAGCGCTGAGAACTTTACCGCGGCGTATCGGTTTCTCCGGATAGTCAAACGGCTGCGCCATCCAGTTGTTCATGCCCAGATCGAGGTCACTCAAAACGAACACTGGAGTCTGGAACTGCTCGGCCAACTCGAACGCATCCATGGCCATGGTGTAGCACTCGGTGACGGAGCTGGGCAGCAGCAGCATATGCTTGGTATCACCGTGAGAGAGGAATGCGCAGCTCAGAATGTCGCCCTGCATAGTGCGCGTGGGCAAGCCCGTGGAGGGACCAACGCGCTGAATATCGAAGATCACGCCAGGAATTTCCGCGTAGTAGCCAAGGCCGACAAATTCGCCCATCAGTGAAATACCGGGACCTGAGGTTGAAGTCATAGCCCGCGCGCCCGCCCAGCCCGCGCCTACAACCATTCCGATGGCGGCCAGTTCGTCTTCGGCTTGCACAACTGCAAATGTCGCCTTGCCATCGGAACCGATTCGATACTCCTTCATGTAATCAATGAGGGATTCCACGAGAGATGTTGAAGGAGTAATCGGATACCATGTGACTACGGTGACGCCCGCGAACATGCAGCCGAGGGCAGCGGCCGAGTTTCCGTCAATGATGATCTTGCCGGCGTTCTCGTTCATCCGCTCTATGAAGAACGGGTCTTGCTTGGTGAACGTGGCTCGGGCGTAGTCGTAGCCGGCGCGGACTGCGGCCATGTTCAGATCAGCAGCTTTCTTCTTAGTCGAAAACTGCCTGGCGACCGCTTTCTCTGATTCTGCCAGTTCGATCCCGAGGAGATAATCGACGACTCCAACGTAAATCATGTTCTTGACCAACCGGCGCAGCTTGGCTTCAGGACAGACGGGACCGACCAGCTTGTCATAGGGAACGGGATAAAAGGTGACATCATGGCGTAACTGCTTCAGATTGAGCGGCTCGTCATAGACGCACGCAGCGCCGGGAACCAGGGACATCACATCTTCCTGCGCTGTCTCAGGATTCATCGCAACGAGGAAATCAATTTCCTTCTTACGCGCTATGTAACCCTGTTTGCTGGCGCGGATGGTGTACCAGGTGGGCAGCCCTGCAATGTTGGAAGGAAAGAGGTTTTTGCCGGAGACAGGCACTCCCATTTGGAAAATACTGCGCAGGAGTACAGTGTTGGCGGATTGCGAGCCGGACCCGTTGACCGTGGCCACCTGAATGCTGAAGTCATTTACCTTCCGGCCATTCTGAGCGGTTGGCGAGGCATGTTCTTGGAAAGTTACGTCGAGAGTTGCCATCTATAGAAGTCCTGTGCCGGCTGCCTGCGGCACTACTTGCAGCCGAAGACAATCCGCAACAAGGTGATTATCTGCTCTTTTGATGAAGTCTTAAACCTCGATTATAAAGCAGTGCGCGATCGCAGATGAAGAGCGCAAACCGACGCCCGGCAAGTCCACGTTTATTCTGGGCGTTCTCGATTCTTACTTGATGGTGGCCGAACCGGCTGAAGCGCACTGTCCATCGTGCTCGCTGGTATCGCCGGAGACGCCGATGGCGCCGACGATCTTTCCTTGACTGATCAATGGCACGCCACCTTCCACGGGGACAGCGCCTTCCAGTCCTAACACGCGCAGGCCCGCGCCGCCAGAAGCTAGCGCATCCTGCAAAGCTTTCGTCGGGCGCTTATAGAGCGCTGCCGACCGCGCTTTGTTGATGGCGACCTGCGCGCTTCCAATCTGGGTGTTGTCCATCTTCTCGTAATAGATGAGGGTGCCGTTGGGATCGACGACCGCTACTGCCATATTCCAGTGGCTTTTCACAGCTTCCGCCAAGGCCGCAGCCGCGACTGTTTTCGCGGCGGCCACGCTGACGGGCGGGCCGTAAGGATTGGGCAACATCTGCGACTCCGTTCCCAGGGAAGCGACCGCAATCACAGCCGCGATCAGCACCCTGCCAGTGATGCGAACCATTGTAGCGTCCTCCTTGAGTTGACCTTCATGAGAGAAAGATTGCGAGTGCTGGAAGACGCGTGGAGAAAAGTATACAGGTTTAGTTTCCCTTGTACGCCGTGCCAACTTTTACATTTCGAAAGCGCGCGGGAGCAGCGCCATGGCCTGTCCCCATCGTTTGCATGGGCTGGCCTTTGCCGCAGTTGGGCGTTCCCCAGAGCGTCCACTGATCGCGCGAGCAGATGGCGTCCATGGAATTCCAGAATTCGGTGGTGATGCCGGAGTAGGAAGGGTTTTTGAACATGCGACCGAGCTTGCCACCTTTGATTTCCCAACCGATCTCGGTGCCAAACTGGAAGTTGTAGCGCTTGTCATCAATGGACCAGGAGCGGTTCGTCTCCAGGTAGATGCCGTCATCCGTTCCGGACAGGAGCTGGTCAAAGGTAAGTGGCTTCGCACCCGGCAGAATGCTGATGTTGGTCATGCGGATGAGCGGAACGCGGTTCCAGCCTTCGGCGCGCATGCAACCGTTGGAGCGATTCTCGCCGATTGCTTCGGCCGTCTCGCGCGAGGAAATGTATCCCGTGAACAATCCGTTGGTGATGATGGGAGTGCATTGCGCGGCCACGCCTTCGTCGTCGCAAGCGAAGGTGCCGAGCCCCGGACCATGTGCGGTGGTCGCGTCCGCTACAACATTGACGATCTCACTGCCGTAGCGCAGATGGCGCAGCTTATCGAGCGTGAGAAATGAAGTACCGGCGAAATTGGCTTCCATGCCCAGCACCCGATCGAGCTCAATGGGATGGCCGATGGATTCGTGAATCTGCAAGCCGAGCTGCGAAGACTCAAGCACCAGCGTCATTACGCCTTGCGGACATTGCGGCGCCTTGTGCAGCGCAACTGCCTGCTCCCCGATACGACGTGCGTTCTCCAGCAGCTTGAGCTCGTGTACGAGTTCGTATCCCTTGCTTTGGTACTGACCGCCGAAAGAGTTGGGATAGGAACGCTTCTGAATCTCTGTTCCCTGGAAGGAAAACGCGACAAAGCCTGCGCCGGTGTTGAAGCGCGTCTGATGGATCTCAGCGCCTTCGCTGGAATAGAACCACTGCTCATGGCGGCGGAAATGGAGATTGCTCTCCGCCAAGGTCACTCCGGAAACTGAAAGAAGCTCAGAATCAATCTTTGTCAGCAGATCGAGGTTCTCTTCCACCGAGGTCGTAAAGGGATCAAATTGGCAGGGAGTGGTCCACTCGAGCTTCAGCGCGGGTTCGGGCGCAAGACGTATGGGATGCTCCTTGACTGACGCTGATGCCCGCGCGATCTCGACTGCTTTGGCCGCCGTCTGCTCCACGGCTTCGCGGCGCAGATCGTCAGTGGAGGCAAATCCCCAGGCTTCATTCACCAGCACACGCACACCGATTCCCAGGGATTCCGAACTAGCGGCGTGGCCCACTTTGCCGTTCTTGGTGGCGAGCGAGCGCTGGCGATCGTCAACGATGCGAATGTCTGCGTGAGAGGCGCCGCGCTGGGATGCGGCATTCAGGGCCCAATCAGCTATCTGTTTCATGGACATGGCAACCAACAATGGTACATGATAGGCGGCGCCTCACGAGGCGCCGATGTCGCGCAAGCCACAGCAGATCAAGACTATCAATCTTGAAGCGGGAATGCCCCGAGCGGAAGAGGCTCGACTGCGACTTGAGTACGAACTGCAACTGGCGCGCAGGGAAGGGTATGTCGCAGTCAAGCTGATCCATGGATACGGATCAAGCGGCGTGGGCGGCGTGCTTCGGACGGAAATCCAGAAGGTATTGGCCAATGCAATACAAACAGGAAAGATTCAGGGCTTCATTGCCGGAGAAGATTGGCGAACGTCCAACGAGTTGGCATGGAACGTGGTGAGCAAGTATCCGGAATGGAAGCAGGACAGAGACTTCGGAAGGCAGAACAAGGGCATCACGATTGCGCTGCTGTGAGCTTCGAGGCTCTATTCGCCATCCTTTGGAATTCGCAAAAGATATCCTTTCAGGCTGGGAGCATTGGGATTATCAGGAGGCAGGTCGCCCACCCAGTTCAACTGTTTGCGATTCACCAGACGCATTTCCGCGGGCAGAAACTTCCAGCCTTTTCCATTCTGTACCCGCACTCCCACGTTAAAGCCGGGCGCTGCACCTGCGTGTTCTTCTTCGCGCCACTCAAGTATTGAGGCTTCTAATTCTTCGGCCAGGCTTTCCGAGGGAAGCAAGCACAGGATCCAGTCGTTCTGCGCGTCATGCGCGTAAGCACCGTGGTCCACTCCGGAGACGCCCTGCACCACGCGCGCGCCATGTTCGCGCGCAACTTTCAACGTATCGTCCGCCGAGCCGTGATCTATGACGAGGATTTCATCACATAGCCGAAGAGAATCGAGCGCCCGCCCTAGCTGAAGACCGTGATTGCAGGTATGAAGCAGCGCGGTGATTTTGGTCTTGGCCATGCAGAGTATCCGTTTGTTGGATGCAGCTCGAAAGTTTGCTGGTCAGCGCAAAACAAAGGCGCACCGCGAAGGTGCGCCTCTTGTGGTTAATTTCCAGTTACTCGTTCATCGCCTGACGGCGTGATCCCGGAATCACCGAGACCGAGTTCTGCAGTTGGAAAGTGAGCACGGTTTCCGGCTTGAGGTCGATTTGCTGTCCTTTGGTGGCCGCTGAGACGCCGGTTCCGGCGCCCGCACCGGCAGCCGCGCCGATGGCAGCACCCTTGCCGCCGCCGAAGATGCCGCCCAGGATGGCGCCTAACGCGGCGCCACCGCCTACCTTCGCGGCAGTGGACTTACCCCGCGCGCTTCCCTGCTTCGACCAGCGATCAGTCGCCAGAGGATAGCTCTTGCCGTTCATTACCAAACGCGTGAGTTCGATTACGAGATCGGACTGGCCCTTGAAGCGGCCCGCCGATTTCACGTCAACCACGCGGCCTTCAACGTCGGCAGTGGTGGGGACCACGGTGCGGCCGTCCACCATGATGGGAGTGGAGATGGAGCCGTGGAAGGTGTCGCCCACCTGTGAGGTTTCCGAATTCAGTTCGTCGTTCAAGCGAATGCTGACCTGCGTTCCTGAAGGAATGCTGACAGCCTGCGGCGCCGGCGCCGGTGCGGGGGCTGCGCTGTTATTGTCATTCGGCGCATTGCTCGCCGTTGTAGCATCGTTTGCCGGAACCGTAGTGCGCAGACCGTTATCGCTGCTCCTGGGGCTCGGCCTGCGAGTGTGGTGCGAGGCAGACCGCCTTGGAGCCGGCGCCGGCTCGGGTGCAGATTCCTGTTGCGTCTGCTCGGGTTCGGTATTGGTGGCCATAGCAGGCGCGTTCACTTGGAGGTTGTTGACCACAGTCTTCACACCGTCCACCTGGGCGGCATCACTGGCAGCGGCGTTGCGGGCAGCATCGCTGCTCACATTTCCCGAGAGAGTCACCACGCCGTTGTTGGCATTGATGGTGAGCTGCTTAT
>DATEGH010000201.1:0-11269 GCA_035280185.1 Terriglobales bacterium | reverse complement strand
GTTCTGCATTTCTGCAGCCAGTTTCTCGCGGCGTGCTTCTGGAATTCTTTGTCTCTTGAATGCAGCCGCCTCCCTCTCGTAAAGACTGCCCAAATCAAACAATGCCTGGTCAACGCCGCTGTAGAGCGGATAAGAATCGATCAGCGACTGCAATCGCGCCTGCGCCGCTGCCATGTTGTCGCGAAGGTAATAAAAGCTGGCAATGCGATACTGCCGCTCGGCGAGCACTTCTTCCACTTCGCGCAGCCGCTGCTTTGCTTCCGGCACCAGAGGACTGTCAGGGTACGTCTGGATGAGCGTCTTGTATTCTTCGGCGGCGTGCTGGGCCTGCGCATAGTCTCGGTCAGGCTTCTCCATCTGTTTGTAATGGATGTTCGCTACTTTGAGCTGCGCTTCAGAGGCCTCGGGAAGATTGGGGAAGAAGGTCTGAAAATCTTTATATTCGGCTTCGGCCTGCTGCAAGGCCGCAGTGCCTCCTTCGGCGTACCACGAATCTCCGATCGCCAGTTTGGCCCGGGCGATGTACTCGGAATCGGGGTAGGTGTTGATGAGCGTCTCCAGCAGAGTGCGCGCTTCCTGATACCGCGCATGCTTCATGGAGTCCATGGCGCGGTCAAACAGCCCCTTGTCCGGCTGCTTGGAATCGATGTTGGCCAGAGGGTTCTGAACTTTGTGGTGGCAGCCGGCTGCAAGCAGCAGGGCCGATGCCAGCGCCAATAGAGAAATTGATTTACGAAAAAACATTGCTACCTCAGAACGTATGAACTCATACTCTTTGCAGCGTGGCTTCTCCGGCCAGCTTCAACAGTTGCTGCGCGTTCTCTTTAGGACGACCGTGGCCAAAGACAGCGTTGCCGGCCACCAGGATCTCTGCCCCTGCACGAACTACCTCGGTTACGGTCTCTAGACTAATTCCGCCGTCAATCTCAATGCGAAAGTTGGCCCGCCGAGCCGCTCGCATCATCACCAGTTGGCGCACCTTATCCAGAGTAAACGGAATAAACTTCTGGCCGCCAAAGCCAGGATTCACCGACATCACCAAAACGTGATGGACCATGTCCAACACTTCTTCCAACATGCTCACCGGAGTTGCCGGATTGATGACGACTCCCGCGTCCGCGCCGTGACTCTGGATCAACTCCAGGGTCCGGTGGAGGTGAACGCAAGCTTCCTGGTGCACTGAAATCCAGTCAGCTCCAGCCTCAACAAAGGCCGGAACGAACTGGTCAGGATTTTCAATCATCAAATGGACATCCAGCGGCAGATTTGTCACTTTTCTGAGAGACGCGACCACCGGAGGCCCAATGGTGATGTTTGGGACAAAGTGACCGTCCATTACATCAACGTGCAGCACGGTAGCGCCACCTTCAGCTACGGCCTGAACAGCCGCTGCCAAATGGGCAAAATCCGCTGACAGAATGGAAGGCGCTAGCTCAATCAAATTGAGTTGTCCCTGGGTGTGACCTTGAAGAAAATTCTAACACGCTGCTCAGCCTCGGCCCACGCGCTAAAATCAGCAAATGCAAAGAGTTTGGGAATGCTGACAACCCGGCGAACCTTAACCCGAACGATTTGCTGATGTCAGGTTCAGGCTCCCCGAGTTCGAGGCGCGCGCTCTTCAGCCATAGTGGTATGCCAACAGTAACTCCTGTGTTATCAGCACATCGTGCTAACCTTCAGCCATTCCCCCGCGCAGCTCTGAACTTCAAACCGTTTGCTCCACGCCGGTTGAGCGCGATACGAATATATCGGGAGACCATTTGCCTGCGTTTGAAAAAGCGCCGCCGGAAGTGCAGGAAATCCTGAGCAAGCCCATCCGCGACCTGGGGCTGAAGCTTGAAGGTTCGCCGCTGGAGCGCTTTGTCCAGCAACTCTACGTGGAGTTGGAGCGCAAGGGATTGAAGAAGTTTCGTCCGGCGTGTTACCTCACCGACGAGTGGGGCTGCCCTTCGGGAGAGCCGGTGATCGGTATTCCTTTTTATCTGGCCGATCCCAAGCTGGCTCGGCTGGAAAAAGAGATGAACGATCTGGAAGATTCGCGCCAGATCATGATGTACCTGCGCCACGAGGCGGGACACGCCATCAACTACGCTTACGGCCTTTATAAAACGCCGGAGTGGAAACAGCTCTTCGGCCCTTATCGCAAGCCCTATCGCGACGCCTATCGTCCAATTCCGTTCTCGCGTAAATTCGTCCGCCACATGGAAGGCTGGTACGCGCAAAAGCATCCGGATGAAGACTTCGCCGAGACATTCGCCGTTTGGCTTACGCCTGGTTCGCGCTGGCGCAAGCGATATAAAGGATGGCCGGCGATGGACAAGCTCCGCTACGTGGACCGGATGGCGCGGCAATGGAGAAACGTGGATCCGCTGCGGCCACGCGGGCGGACTGACATAACGGTGGAAGAGATGGAAACCACGGTTGCCGATTTTTACGAAGCCGCGCTGAGCCAGCAACCTTCGCCGGGTGATCTGCCGCTCGATACCGATCTTGAAGACATCTTCAAGGTTGCGCGCCGGCGCAAGAATGGCGTGCGTCCTGCGGCGGATCTGCTGCGCGAAAACCGCACATGGCTGGTAGATAAGCTCACTTATTGGACTGGCGTGCAGCGGCCGCTGGTGCGCAAGCTGGTGGAATCGATTGAACAGCGCGTGGCCGAGCTCAACCTGCGGGCCGATATCAAGCAGGAGAAAGAACACCTGACTGAGATCACGGTATATGCCACGGCCCTGGCCATGAACTACATCACTCGCGGCAAGTTTGTGCAATCTTAGCCGCGGGCAACGGGAACCAAATGGAAAAGAAACTTAAAGTAGCCGTGCTTTACGAAAACTGGGGATGGGAGGAAGAGCAGCCCGATCCGGAACCGGAGAAGAAGAAGCGCGGAACAAAAAAGAAGCGCAGCAAGCGGGAGAAGCACGACCGCGAAGAGATTTATGAAGCTCTGGAGAAGCTCGGCCACGAGCCAAGTTACGTGGTGCTCGACGGGGAGGACAAAACTCTCAACGCTCTAGCGCGCTGCGAAGCCGATCTCTTCTTCAACCTCGTGGAATCCTACGGCGGCGATGACACCAAAGAGGTGCAGGTAGCCGGGTATCTTGACCTGCTTCGGCGCCTTTACACCGGCGCCGGCCCGCAAGGGCTTTACATCGCGCAGGATAAAGGTCTGGCCAAGAAAATTTTCCAGTTTCATGGCATTCGCAGTCCGTACTTCGCCATGTGCTATCAGGGAATACTTGAGCACGCGCATGACGTGAAGTTCCCGCTGATCGTGAAACCTGCCTCCGAAGACGGATCGCTCGGCATCGACAAGGATGCGGTTGTGGATAGCGTAAAGCAACTGATGGAGCGCATTCACTACGTCCAGGAGGAGTTCGAGTGTCCGGCGCTGATTGAGGAATACATCGAAGGCCGCGAAATCTATGCCGCCGTTCTGGGTAATCATCGCCCGGAAGTGCTGCCGCTGATCGAACTCGATCTTTCCAAACTTCCGGCGGGAATGCCCAAAGTGGCCGGAACGGAAGTGAAGTGGGAGAAAGATTCTGAAGCCTATAAAGTCACAAAATCCGCTCCGGTGGAAGACCTGGATGAGGAGACCACGAAGAAGCTGAACAAGACGGCGTTGGCGGCGTATCAGATCCTGAAGCTGCGCGACTACGGCCGCATTGACATGCGCCTCACGGACAAAGGCGAGGTTTACGTTATCGAAGCCAATCCCAACCCGTGGCTCTCGAGCGAATCAGAATTTTTCATGGCGGCAAAAAAATCCGGCCGCAGCTACGCCGAGATGGTGGATGAGATCATCGATCACGTCCGCAATGACCGCCGCAGAAGAGACAGGTTGCGGATTGGGTATGTGGGATAGTTCCAGTAACTGCGAACTTTTCTAGGCTGCCTCCGCCTTTTTCGGCTCCTCCACGCCCTGAAATTCGAGCGGCAGGTGAGCGTCCATCAGAGACGCACCGCCGTCCACATCCAGCAATTGCCCGGTGATCCAGTTAGCTTTCGGCGAACAAAGCAACGCCACCATGTTCCCGATATCCTCCGGTGTTCCCAGGCGGCGCATGGGTGTCCAGCCGCGCTGCTGCCAATCGCGCAACCCGGTCTGAAATTCCTGTGGCAGGCTGTTCAGCACGCTATCTTCAATCCATCCCGGGCTGACGGTGTTCACCGTGATTCCGCGTCCTGCCAGAGCGACGGCAAAATATCGCACCAGAACTTCCACGGCCGCTTTGGCCGCTCCCATTGCCACCCACGGTTGCCAGCTTCCGAAGCGCCCGCCGGGGGCAAAGCTGATGGCGACGATCCGGCTTCCCGCCGGCATGAAGGGAACGGCTTCCTGCACTCCCACCAGGAACGCCTTCGCCTGCGAATCCATGGCGGTGTCCCATTTCTCAAGCGAGATTTCCAGCGGAGCCTGGTAGAACGTCGGCGCTTCCGTGCGCGCGTTGCTCACAAAGATATCCAGCCGGCTGCTAAACTGCCGGCCAACATCGCGCAACATTCGACGCACTTCTTCCGGACGAGTGACATCGGCCTGAACGAGGAACCCGTCAGAACCAAGCGTGAGGATCTGCTCCAGCGTTTGCTCCGCGGCTTCGCGGTTCTGAAAATAATGCACCGCGATGCGTGCCCCTTCAGCGGCCAACTTGAGGGCAATCCCGCGACCGATACCGCGAGAGCTTCCTGTAATAAGAGCATTCTTCCCTTGCAGAGACATAAACACCTCCACTCTGCTCGTGCGGTCTAGGATGTTAGTCCTGCAGGAAGGTGGCGGCAACGCCAAGAACCGTGATTTTTTGGGTAAGCAAGATCGCCCGGCAGCTGCCATTCTGCCCAGACACTTTTCTGGCCCACTCAGCCATCTTGGGAACTCTGTCCGGCATCTCTCCGTGCGATTCAGCCGCTCTCGGCCATTCTTTAGGAGGAGGATCTCTGCATGAGTCGAGTTCTTTGGTTCCCCTATGTGGCTCTCGTGTGCTGCGCAACCGTCTTTGCGCAAACAGCAATCCACAACCAGGAAGGCGATCCGGATGATGACATCGTGAGCGCCATTCCGCTCAATGCCCCGATTGATACCTCAATTCACCCAGGCCCCGGTTCTCCCACGGGTACCGGACGTCCGCCGCGCATCGGCGTCAATCAACGTGTGAATGCTCTGCAACAGCCCTTTCCGAATGGGCTCCTGGGACGCTCGGAAACTACAATTACCGGCACCACTGATGGGCAGAATGTGCTGGCCGGATGGAATGATGCGCAGGGCTTCTGCGGACCACCGTTCGGTGTTGCCTGCACTCCCGCGGGCGGCTTGTCCGGTTTCGGCTTCTCCACGAATGGAGGCGCGACCTTTACTGACGGCGGAGCGCCATTCATTCAGAACCACATCTATACCCGCGGCGATCCGTGGATGGATCTCGGGGGGCTCGACAACAATACCTTCTTCTATGCAAATCTCGCGGTAGACGATGTGACCGCCGCTAACCTCGGAGTCTCCGTGCACCGCGGCCATTTCAGCGCGACCGGCTTCAACTTCGAAGACGTAACGGCATTCAACGCCACAAACACTCCGCATGATCTGTACGACAAGGAGGCAATCGCGACAGCGAAGGATTCCAGCGGAGCGGGAATTGTGACCGTGACCAACTTCATTTCCGTGTGCGGCTTCGATCAGGCTGGAAGCGGACAAATCGAGGTCTGGCGCACGCACAACGGCGGAGCTACATGGGAAGGCCCTGCGATAGCGGCTCCAGACACAACCACGCCGAACAACATCAATGACCCCAATTGTGGCGCGACACAGATCCTGCAACAGAGTTCTGCGCCGGCCATTGGGCCCAATGGCGAGATGTATGCGGTGTGGCAGTTTGGTCCCACGTTTACTGCTACGACCACCTCCACCAATGCCGATATTTTTTTCACGCGTTCACTCGATGGCGGCGTTACGTTCTCCACGCCTAAGTCGCTCGCTGCGATCAACTCCTTCCGGCAGGATCCGCCGGTGGGCTACAGCCGCGACCGCATGAATGACCACCCGAGGATTGCGGTAGCAACAACGGGCCCAAACCGCGGGCGGGTGTACGTGGTGTTCTACTCGGCGCTAGCTCCTGTGACCGCGGCGACTGCTTCACACGCGGCTTGCCTGTCACCGCCCACGCCGACTTCGAGGTGCCGGCCGCAGCGCCTGACCTCATCACAAGTGTTCCTTAAATTCTCCGACGATCAGGGGCAGACCTGGAGCAACGCGATCGCGCTGGCTCCGGCTCCTCCGGCGACGGGTGTAAAGCGGTGGTGGCCCGTGGTCAATGTGGAGCCTTCCGGCAACGTAGATGTGATCTTTAATCAGAGCCTGGAGCAGCCGGTTGCCAGTGGCGCCCTGTGCACCATCAATGTTGGAGGAGGAATCCGGCGCCAGGGGACCGCTCATTCTCTGGTGGACATCTACTGGGTGCAATCCACCAATGGCGGATCGGCTTTTGGATCGCCTGTGAAAGCAAGCAGTGCCACCAACGACTGGTGCACGGCCGCCAGCAACATAACTCCTAACTTCGGGGACTATATCGGCAGCTTCAGCGGAGGCAATCGCGTCTTTGCTGCATGGGGCGACAGCCGCAGCGGAGCTGTGGATGTGGAAGCCGTGCCCATTCTCGGAGCAGGCAAGTCAAAATAACTCAGGCTCTCTACGAGTGAAACCAGCCAATGCCCATCTGCGTTTCTCGCGCAGATGGGCATTTTGAGCTTCGCGCCCACAGAAAACGCTGTAGTTTCTAAGCGCTGATCGCCTTGCCTGGTGCGCTTTCAGGACGCGTCTGCCGTTCCAGCAGCGAGCGCACGGAAGCGAGCGCTGCGATTCCGTCCCGCGCGTGCGCGGAGTACGTGACATAGCCATCCGGACGGACGAGCGTCAGGGGCGGACCTGCCGCCGGACGAAGTTCAATAACATCGCCGAATGATTCTGCGAGCTGTTGCGCTGCGGCCTCGATGGATGGATCGGCCGTGGCAGTATCGATCAGAAGCAAGAATCGGCTGCGGATGCCATTGCCCCCACGTAGCGACTCGTCAAAGTAGCGCTTGCCCGCGCCTTCAACGATCGGGCTGCCGCGATAAGCGATGCCTAACTCCGAGAGTCTCTGCACGAAGGCATGCTGGAATGGAGCCAGTCGCGAAACCATGGGAATGACCGTGTCGCGCACGGCTTGCGCCCACTTGTTGGGAGTGCCCATGGCCTTGGTAAGGAAATCCGTGGTCTCAATCACCTGCCGGATCACCGGACGGCGCTCGGCGGTATAGCTTTCAAGCAACTGCTCATCGCCGTGGCCGTGCAAAACCAGGTCAAGTTTCCATACGAGATTCCACACATCCTGCAATCCCGTGTTCATGCCCTGCCCGCCGAACGGACTGTGGATATGAGCTGCGTCGCCGGCGATGAACATCCGTCCGACACGCAGCCGGGCCACCTGGCGATGATGGATGCGGAAGTAGCTGCTCCAGTGCAGCGCCTGGGCCTGAATGCCGGCCGGCGCGCGCTCCGCAAGGATTCTTTGCACCAGCTCGAGCGCCGGAGCGTCACCTTCCGGCTGCTGGATGGTGGCGACAATGCGCCGCCGCGTGGCGCTCATGGGAAAGATGGCAACGGGTCCAAACTCGCTGGGACACAGATGAAGCTCGTTGCCGGGAAGAGCGTCATTGGTCTGGACATCGGCGAGCAAGAACAAGTCGTGGTATTCCGCGCCTTCAAAGGGCAGATTCAGCAGATGGCGCACGGCGCTGTGGGCGCCATCGCAGCCCACCACGAATTGCGCGGTGACCTCAAGCTTCTGCCCTTGGTGATCCAGCGTGGCGCTTACGTAATCGTCGTGCTGCACGGCGGATATGAACGATGTCTCGTATTCCACGGCGCCACCCTTGCGACGCAGCTCTTCGACCAAAAGCTTTTCCGTAACATCCTGCGGGACCATGGCGACGAACGAATAGGGGCTCTCTTGGGGAGTGAAGCGCATGTGGGCCAGCGTGCGTCCGTGCGCCACCACTGAAACTGAAGTGACGCGATTGGCGGCTTCGAGGAACGGCGCGACCACACCGGCCATGTCGAAGATCTCCATGGTGCGAGGGAAAATGGCGAGAGCCTTCGAATGCTCTGACTGTGTTGCTCGCGATTCTATTAGCCGAAAACGCATCCCGCGCCGGGCACATTCATTGGCCAGAAACAGCCCTACGGGGCCGGCGCCCACGATCAGAACATCAGTATCGGCTTCGACGTTTGGCATGAGTCTCTCCTACATCGAGTTTTCTAATCCGGTTTTGGATTCCATCAGGAATCGATCCGATTCAGGAATTACAGTCTTTCAGGTCTGTCTGATTACGATTTACAGGATGCCTAATCACGTAAACAGCTCCGGCATTTTCTACCTCATTTGTCGAATGACCGCCACGCGACCTTGAGAGTAGAATATCTTCAACTTTATTAGCGATACGCCACAGCAGCATGCCCGAAAAAGAACTTTTCATTCACAGCATACAAATGGTTGAAATCGATGGAAGTTGGAATATTCCGACAGCCGTCTTTTACGACACCTCTGGTAAGCCCGTCATCGGTAACGCGGCATTCGCGGAAGCACCAGAGAACGCCGTCATCAATGAAGATTTCAAAATAGACTTAGGGCGCTTCTCGCCAGGAGTACAAACAAAACGTCTTCTTCATCAGACAGCTTTGGGACTGAAAAAAAGCTCCCTCCAGATCGCTGACGATTTTCTATACGAAATTCAAAGGATCATAAAGCGCTGGCTAGCAAGCAGGGGCTTGGTCGAATGCAGGAACCTGGTGGTAGCCGAACCTCTGTCGATGCACACCGAGGAGGTCTCCCCTGAGTGGCTCGCGAACTATCGAAGCTCGGTGCGTCGCATGCTCGAGGGGAAGACAATTCTTTCGCCGAATGGAATCAGCGTTCGCTTCATCCCTGAGCCTTTCGCCGCTTTCCAATACTACCGTCATGGAATCCGACACCCCCTTGTGTCTCAACAAACGCAAATGAACGCATTGGTAATCGATTTCGGCGGTGGAACTTGTGACGTTTGCGTCATTCAGACGACGAAAGAAGGTGACATCAGCGGTGGTGGCGAGAACAAAAGGCCTTTAGCAGGCAAGTCTTTGCCGGTTGGAGGCTTCAATATTAATCGTGCGATTGCGGAACACTTGGTCCGCAAAGTATGCCCGTCCCTCGACTCAGATATAAAAACTGGATTACACGAATACAAAGATTGGCATGAAGGACGGAGATCACCTGAAACAATCCATGAGAAATATCGCAATTTCTTGTTTAATTTCAATAGAATCGTACATCAAGTCGAAGTTGTAAAATTAGCCTTATCGCGATCTGTTTCAGACTGGTCACTATCCTCCGATCAGCGCTTCTCAGTTTCAATACCCATCCCTCTCAATCCATTTGAGCCCAAGCCACAAATGTGCCCGGCGTCAATGTCGGTTTCTGAGCTTAGGGATGTTTTCATAACTAAGCTTTATCAGCCACTATTGAAGCCTTTCTTTAGTGAACGTCTTAAAGCCGGGAAATTGGTGCTTGAATCCAAGCCCTTGACCGTCGTTCTGTTGTCCGGAGGATCAGCCAATTTTGGTTGGTTGATTCATCTTCTCCGGCGCGACTTCCCGGAATATCTGGCAGAGATTCCGTTCGTACAGATTCCTGACTATCAACAGGTCGTAGCGCAAGGTCTTGCGGTGGACTGCGCGCGAGAGTTCGCAACTGGCACGAGCGATTTCCGCGGAGTCACCTACAATCCACTTTTTTTACTCCTGAATCCAGACGAAGCAGGCTGCGAGCCGAGACCGTTCACACCCCGTTTTGACGACCTCCCAGATGTAAGGCAGCGCCCAGGCCTACTGTTGCCCACGGCGAGCTTGGTGTCATCATTTGTGGATCGTCCCATGCAGTGGAAAATTAAGCTGAGCCGCGCGCCGAAGCACAAACTCGATTATTACTTTCTGCAATCGACGCTTAATCCTTCCGAAATCAGGAATCTTCAGAATGTGGAAGAAACCGCCTTACACACGCCGGCAGATACTTCTTTTGACGCTTCTTTGCAGGTTCAGCTCACAATCAGAAAAGATGGTACTGCCGTGCCGAGATTCATTTACCGATCAGGCACCGCCAATGTTCCGGAGATTGCAGGAGATTGCAAAGGAAGGAAGAAAGTTCTTTATTGACATGACCGATGTCTCAGGGGCATCGGGAGAGGCGTATGTGGGCCTGGATTTCGGAACAAGCAACACTGCAATATCTTATATTGATAAGGCATGGGTAGGCCTGACCCAGGCTCGCAGCCGTGACGCTGGCTGGAAGGAACTCGGCGAATTAGTGGAGTTGCTCCCAACTCCTCTCGCTGTGCCGCTCGCCCGGTTCATTGGAGATCACCATTATCACGATGTTGTGCCTCCAGGACAGAGTTTCTTAGAAGCTGGCCTTTGTCTTGCCGCATATGTTAGCTATGTAGAATTCTGCAGCACGTCTCGTCGCGCAGTGACTCGCCTCTTTTCACGATTTCCTCATCGTTCAGCCTCTTACCTCTGGAAAATGCTAAAAGAAGTTCAGCTGCAACTCGGGAGGAATGCGGTAATCACAGCTCCTTTTAAGAAACTCTGTGGCGGTGAAAACGAAGAGATTTTCGAGCAAGTTACACGGTTATGGGCTCAGGCACGCCACGAACTCGCAACAGCGGAAAAGGACAAAATCCTTGCGGCTGTACGAGTTCTTGCGAACATGAGCCATGAAGTATTCTGCCGATACCATTTTGGCTTCTTTCAACATGTGCAGAAGGAGGCCTTTGCATCACGATACAGAGGGCGCTTTCGAGTGACTCACGGAAAACCTCCGCACACACGCTATTTTCAATATTCCGGTACAAACTCGTTTTCTGAGGCCGAGGCTTTTGTCGTATCAACTGAAAAATCAGTTGCTATGCCGTTAGCACCGTTCATCTTTTGGTATCAATGCCCACAGCACCGAGATCTCGAAAATGGGCATTGCTTTTTGTTTGACAAACTGCGTGGGAATGATATGGCTGCCGAGGCGATTTTCAAAGCCGCAAATCATACTTGCCACTTGACTGCCTCCGCCGGCGCAGGTGAGTTATCGTCATTAGTTCGAGCTTTGCTTGCGGCGCGTGCCCAAGACCCGCAGCTCGAACAAATCGAGAACGTAAGACTGGCAAGCGCCGAGTGAATCCTGTGTCGCCCCGCTGGGGCTCGATTCTGCTTTGA
>DATEGH010000200.1:0-4153 GCA_035280185.1 Terriglobales bacterium | reverse complement strand
CTCCGTACACCTGCTCAAAGCTGCTGAGGTCTAGGTGCTCGACTGCTTGGTGAACAAAGAACACCAGGTGATCCTTGCCGAGCTCTTCTTTCACACTCGGCGGCAGCAAATACGCTTGATCTGGCTGATACGGCAGAAATCTTCCCATACCTCTCTTTCTGCCTCATCTTCATTACAATTACAAGTTAGTTCTCACGCACACTCTTTAGCCCCTGAAGAGCCAGTTCCACTTGCAGAAGAAAGTTTTCCGCAAACGCCTGGACTTGCATCCGCTGGAGCGCGGGTAGTAAATTTCAGTTTCACGGGCAGACCATGAAACTGGTTTCGCAGATTGCCGGACGGAACTTCATCCTTGCGCTCATGCTGCTGCTTGCGGTGGCTGCGAGCTTGGTTTCATTCTCCTACGACGCCGATGCTCAAGATGACATTCCGCCGGTTACGGTGGAACTGAAATTTCTGCCGCAATCTCCGACGGTTGCTCAAAGCGTAGTTCGCGCTCCGCTCGCAGTTGCGCCGGCGAGCTCTGCCGGTCCTGTGTTCAATCCGCTTGGCGTGAGCCTTCCGATTGCTGCTCACACGGTCCATCACTTTTCTCTCCAGTTGTCCCCTACTCTGCGCTGCTAAGAAATTTTTCTGCTGCGTCTGATGCTCCCTGCATCTCGGCAACATTGCTGAGATGCGCTGCTTTCTCGCGAGCTCTCCCACACACGCTTAGAACCAGGGATTCTCTTCTCTTTTTTCGAGTTTTCCTCTTCGGAACATTGGAGAGGGGCCGGGCATGGGGCGCCCGGCTTTTTTGTTGCTCCTGACATCATCCAGAAACTGGGCGGCGTGGCCGAAAATTAACTATAGCCGTGAAACCTCATGGAGTTCGAGGCGCTGGCGGTGGGCTGCGACTCCGGATACACTCTGGTCAGGTCACAAGGAGGACCGGCAGTCATGAAGTTCCGGTGTTTGGTCTTGGCGAGTTTGATTATTGCAGCAAGTTGCGCAATGGCCGATACGCTCGAATTGAAGAATGGAAGCATTATCAAAGGCACGTACGTGGGAGGCTCTGAAACGCAGATCAGTTTCCGTGTCGCGTCTTCCGTGCAGCAGTTCGCCGTTCAGGACGTGCTTTCGTTGAAATTCGATTCGCGTCCGGCTGCGCCTTCAGCTCCTGCTGCCACACCGTCATCTTCACCGGCACTTTTGCCGCATTCCGCCCATTCTGAAAGTATGGCGACCAGGTCCTCTTCTTCGCCCAGAGGGCTCACAGTTCCGTCGGGAACCAGGCTGGTGGTGCGCACCATCGATTCCATCGACTCTGACCAGAACCACCCGGGTGACAAGTTCCAGGCGTCGCTGGAGCAGCCGCTATACGTAAACGAGACGTTGGTCGCGGCAAAGGGTACCTCGATTTACGGACGCCTTGACCAGATACAGGGATCAGGCCAGCTCAGCGGAAAGGCCCAGCTTCGGCTTTCGCTTACCGGAATCGTTCTGAACGGTCAGACCATTCCTCTCACCACAGGAGATTACGAGGTGGCCGGCAAATCGCGCGGAGCGAGCACCGCGAAGAAGGTCGGCGGAGGAGCCGCGCTCGGAGCTGTGATTGGGGCAATTGCCGGCGGCGGAAAGGGCGCCGCAATCGGAGCCGGCGTGGGAGCGGGCGCGGGAACGGCCGTGCAGGTAATGACCAAAGGAGATCAGATCCACGTTCCCAGCGAAACTTTGCTTGAGTTCAATCTGGACCAGCCGGTGACCTTGCCGTCATCTCCATCCGCACAAATGGACTGATAGATTTTTCAAACAAAAGAAAAAGGCCGCCATATTCCAGGCGGCCTTCCTTTTGCTTCGAATGCCCTTACAACGTCGACTCGATCTCAAATCCCCACGCCTCAAGCAGCGGCTCAGGGATATACTTCGAGTTCTTGTTGCGGCGAGCCCACTCGCGCAAACGAGTAGAGCGCAGATACTGGTCGGGGGTGAGCTTAAACTCCTTCACGGCCTGTTCGAACGATGTCACGACCGGGATGACCGGGCCAATCGGCTCAGGCTTTCCCCAGTTAGGATTTCCACGTCGTCTTGCCATATTGAATTTTTCCTGCCTTTTCAGTAGTAGGAGTGCGTGCTAATAGACTTACTTCTTGGATTCGCGAAATCCGCTTCTGGTTTCAGTTTCGCGCCCCAAAATAATCACTGGTAGAACGCTCAGACAGAACCAGAATGCGTCGCAAAAACCAAATATTTTAAGCCATTTTTTAGGGTCTGGCAACGGCGGTTTTCGCCCGGAATTTCGTGAAATGTCCTTTCCATGTACTGATAGACAGTGCTGCCCTGGCCGGTAGTACAGTGCCGCGATCACCATAAGTACAATGCCTAGTCTTAGGTGCTTAATCCTGCCGGCTCGTCGGCACACCGTCACGCTCTGTCCGGCGCGACTTACTGCAATTGCAGCTCCCGTAATCGCCAACAACGCAGGCGTTCCTTCGTCAAGGTTTTTCGCTCATGACTTTGCAACTGTAAAACTGGTTGTCGCAACCGGTCTGCTATCATACGGGACGTTTGACAGAAGGGAGAGCGCATGCTCAAACGCGCACGTGGTTTGGTGGTTCTCGGTCTCGCGCTTTTTTCGGTCCTTTCTCTCGCTGAAGATCCAGCGAAAAATGCATTCAAACAACCTTCAGGCGATTTCGTTGCGAGTGTAGCTTCTCTCGCGCCTCAGGCGACGCCTGCCCCTACGCCGCGACCTGAATCGTCCTCCGTTTCCATGCGTGGCGAAAACACGCCCGCCGTGGAGGCTTTTGCCGGATATCTCTTCACCCGATTCAATCCTCCAGGACCCAACTTCAACGTCCAGGGAGGTGTGGGCTCGATTGCCGGGAACGTGAATGACTGGTTTGGACTCGTCGCCGAGTTCAGCGGTTCCAAGGTGTCTGACCAGCCACAAGGAGTCGGCGCCAACATTTACTCCTATCTTTTCGGACCGCAATTTTCCCGCCGCACTGACCGCGTGACGACGTTCTTTCACGCGCTGTTCGGCGCAGCCAGGCTGTCAGTAGATAATCCAACCGCGGTCCAGATCGCGTCGGCCTCCCCCTTAAACGCCACCGTGCATGACAATGCTTTTGCCGCGGCGTTCGGCCTTGGCTTCGACCTCAAGCTCAGCAAGCATGTGGCCTGGCGCGTCGGACAAGCCGACTACCTGCTGACGAAATTCCGCGACGGCAACAACGATCGTCAGGATAACTTCCGCGCCGCCACTGGACTGGTTTTCCGCTTTGGCATGGGACCGCCACCGCCGCCTCCCAACCATCCGCCTACAGTGAGCGCCACGGCCGATCCGGCTAAGATCAACGTCGGCGATAGCTCTGTGATTCGCGCTCAGGCCGCCGATCCTGACAACGACCAACTCACCTACACTTGGACAGCAACCGGCGGCAAAGTTGACGGCACCGGTCCTGAGGTCCACTGGAACTCCGCTGACGCAGCTCCCGGCAACTACACCGTCACTGTCAAGGTTGACGACGGCCGCGGCGGAACCGCCAGCTCTTCCGCTCAAGTTACGGTCGAGGCGCGTCCCAATCGTCCGCCCACAGTTTCGTCCTGCGCGGCGAATCCCGCGACCGTCACTGCCGGCCAGCCAGTCACCATCAGCGCCACCGCCAGTGATCCTGATAACGATCAGCTCACGTACAGTTACTCCGCAACCGGCGGCAAAGTCTCCGGAACCGGCCCGCAAGCGCAATTCGACTCCACCGGCTTGGCTCCTGGGCACTATACCGTCACCTGCCACGTTGATGATGGCAAAGGCGGAGTCGCCGACGGAACCGCCGACGTCGAAGTTCAGGCGCCCGCTCCTCCTCCGGAACAGCGGCAGTTGGAGGTTCGTCTCTCGCTGCACAGCATCTATTTCCCCACCGCGCAGCCCACAGTCCAGAACCCCAGCGGCGGATTGCTGGCGAGCCAGCAGCGCACGCTCACCGCGCTCGCAGCCGACTTCCAGAAATATCTGGCCTTCAAGCCTGACGCGCATCTCATCCTGCAAGGCCATGCCGATCCGCGCGGCGGTCCCGACTACAACAAGGCGCTCTCCGATCGTCGCGTGGAGCGCACCAAGAACTTCCTCGTCCAGCACGGCGTCGCTGCCGACCACATCGACACTCAGGGC
>DATEGH010000199.1:0-6296 GCA_035280185.1 Terriglobales bacterium | reverse complement strand
TAAAGGGAGATCAGCCTCGCTGGAAGAAGGGGCGACTGGCCACACGCGATGTTCTGGTTGTCATCCAGGTGGCGCTGTGTTTTGTGCTGGTATCCGCTTGCCTGCTCTCTCTCCGCGGGATGCGACGTGCTCTCAGCACGAATCTCGGTTTTGAGCCGCAGGGGGTGTCGATTGTCGGCTTTGATCTCGGCCCATCGGGGTATGCAGAGGAAAAGGGCCGAGCGTTCCGTAAGCACGCTCTTGACTTAATCGCCGCAATGCCCGGTGTGGAATCAGCGTCTTATTCTAACTCCGTTCCTCTCAGCATCGATCAATCCAGTTGTTCGATTTACCCGGAGGACCAGCCGACGCTACGCGCTTCCGCCTCGCAATCTGCGGCGATGTATCAGGTCGCGCCGCAGTTCTTCCCCACCATGGGAATCGAGATGCTCGCCGGCCGCGAATTCAACTGGCACGACGATGCTGAAGCCATACCCGCAGCCATCATCAACCGGGCATTCGCAAAACAGGTGCTACGCGCGGAAGAACCGCTGGGAAAACGCTTCCGGTGCGGCCCCGGAGGAAAATTGACCGAAGTCGTCGGTGAAGCGGAAGATGGCCGTTATCAGAGTCTGGCAGATCTGGATCATCCCGCCTTTTTCGTTCCGATCCAGCAGGTGTACAACAGCGCAACCATCTTCGAAGTGCGATCGTCCCTGCCGTCCAATGAGATCACCGCGAAAATCCGAGAAACTTTCACGGAGCTCGACCCCGATCTGCCGCTGTACAGCACGGGAAGCCTGACTCAATTGCTTGGGTTCGCCTTCTTCCCCATCAAGGCAGCGGCAATCGCACTCAGCGTTTTCGGAATACTTGCCGCCATGCTCGCCATCACAGGGATTTATGGTCTGGTGGCGTACTCCGTGGCCAGCCGGACGCGAGAAATTGGGATTCGTATTGCCATGGGAGCTACCTCCGCCGAAGTGATCAAGCTGGTGGGCAGACGAACGGCAGCGCTGCTGGCAGGCGGTTCATTCCTTGGCCTGTTCCTTGCTCTTGCTGCCGGTAAGGTTCTTTCCAGCGTGATTTATGGCGCTTCACCTCACGATCCGCTGGTACTCTTCGATGTGCTGCTAACGACAGGCGCTCTCGGAGTTCTCTCTTCCTGGGCCCCAACGCTGCGCGCTTTACGTATTGATCCGGCAAGCGCTCTGAGGCGCGAGTAAAAGCACCACCGAAGAAGCGCGCGCCGAAGATCGCGACGTCTGCCCCGAATCCCTCTTTCCGCCTCTACAATCTATATAGAACCGCACTTCATGGACCTTCTGGCCAAAATCCGCACCATCCCTCTCCAGCCTGGCGTGTACCTATATAAGAACGCCGAAGGCGAGGTCATCTACGTTGGCAAGGCGAAGAGCCTGCGCGCGCGTGTGCGCTCTTACTTTCAGGAAGGAGTGGCCGAAGCAAACGCCAAGACCGGTTCCCTGCTGCGTGAGGCCGTTGATGTCGAGTACATCGTGGTCGCCAACAACAAAGAGGCGCTGGCGCTCGAGAACAATCTGATCAAGCAGAAGAAGCCGCGCTTCAACATCCTGCTGCGCGACGACAAGACCTATCCCTACATCAAGCTGACTCTGGCCGAGCGTTACCCTCGCGTCTACGTTACGCGGCGGCTCAAGAAAGATGGAAGCGAGTATTACGGGCCGTACTTCCCAGGGAATCTGGCCTATCGCATCGTGGACCTGATTCATCGCGATTTTCTGGTTCCATCCTGCAAGGTCGATCTGACGCGCTATCATCCGCGGCCGTGTCTTCAGTTCTATATCAAGCGCTGTCTCGGGCCATGCGTGCAGGGGTTAACTACGCCTGAGGCATATGGGGAAGCAGTGCACGATGTTCAGTTGCTGCTGCAGGGCCGGCAGACCGATCTCTCGCGTTCGCTGCATGCTCGTATGGAGCAGGCTGCGGAGAGCCAGGAATACGAACGCGCGGCCAAGTTGCGCGACTTGATCTCTACTGTGGAACAGCTCCATGAGAAGCAAAGGATCGCGGCGGTTGAAGGCGATGACCAGGATGTCTTCGGCTATCACTTCGAAAGCCAGATGCTCGCGGTGTATGTCTTCCACATGCGGGGAGGAAAGATCCTGGATCGACGCGAATTCTTCTGGGAAGACTTGCCCGATTTTTCGGTTCCTGCTGAGTCTTCTGCCGAAGGCAAAGGTGCCTATCAGGACGCGAGTTCCGTCCTGCCGTCCACGGTTGGCTTCTCTCCCGGCGAGTTCTTCTCCGCCTTGCTGAAGCAGGTCTATATTGACCAGCAATACGTTCCTCGGCACATCCTGGTCCCTGTTGATTTTGAAGATCGCGCGGAACTGGAAGAGTTACTGGAAGAAAAGCGTGGGAGTAAAGTCGAAATTCTGATCCCGCAACGCGGAGACAAGCGTTCCCTGATCGATCTGGCAGCGCAAAATGCGAAGCAATCCTTCGACCAGCGCTTCCGCATAATGAAACCGGCCGCGCGCGCGGTGCAGGAATCGCTGCAAGACGCGCTGGCTCTTCCTGATCTGCCCAAGCGCATTGAAGCTTTCGACATCTCGCACATTCAGGGCGCTGAGACGGTTGCTTCCATGGTGGTATGGGAAGAGGGCAAGATGAACAAGAGCGAGTACCGCAAGTTCATCGTGCGAACCGTGCAACGCGTGGACGACTTTGCTTCGATGCGCGAAGTGGTGGCCCGCCGCTATAAGCGCCTGCGCGATGAAAACAAGCCCGTGCCCAGCCTGGTACTGATTGATGGCGGACTCGGCCAGCTTCACGCCGCAGCCGAAGCGCTCGAGTCACTGGAGATCACCAACCAGCCGCTCGCCTCCATCGCGAAAAAAGAGGAGATCATCTACATCTGTGGCCAGGAAGATGAACCGGTGGTTCTCGACCGCCATTCACCCGTCCTTCATCTGGTGCAGATGATCCGCGATGAATCGCATCGCTTTGCCGTCACGTTCCACCGTAAGCGCCGGCAAATGCGCGATCGCGCTTCAGAGCTGCTGGAAATTCCTGGCATTGGCGAGCGCGCCCGTCAGCGCCTGTTGCAGCATTTCGGCAGCGTGCGCGCGGTACAAGAGGCTGACTCGGCCGCTTTGGGAGCGATTCTCAATAAGGCCCAGACTGACGCGGTGCTGCGGCACTTCCACAAGACGGTTCCAGGCGACTGATCGCGTCACTACTTCCGCATGACCATCACTTCTGTAGATTTAATGAGGGCTGAGGCGATCTGACCTTTTTCAAGACGCATCTCCCGCGCGGCATCGGCCGTGATGATGGAAGTGAGGCGCTGCCCGGCAATCGAGAGGGTCACCTGCGCCAACAGACCTTCAATTTTCAGATCGATAATGCGGCCTGTGAGCTGGTTGCGTCCGCTGATCTTCCGGAAATCCTGCCTGCGCTCTGTGACAGGAGCATTTCTGGACGACTGCGGCAGAAGACGGTCAATTTCGCTCTCCGGAATGCGATGGTGACCGCCCTGCGTCTTCACCGTCTTGATTCTTTTCTTGTAAATCCATTGCTTCAGCGTGGGGTAACTGACTCCAAGGACCTTTGCGGCAACGCGGACGGGATAGAGTTTCGGGCGAGACCTCTCAGTCATATGAAACAACACTCCTTACCATGCTTTTCGGGAGTACCTAAAGCGGCGCCAGCAACGAGCGGAGCAGCGGTGTTGCAGGCCTTTCGCGCAGCTCTTCCCATGTCCCCTGCTGGCTGATCGTTCCCTGTTCCAGGGCAATGACGCGCCGCGGACAGAGACGCTGCAACACCTCCGCTTGATGATCAACGGCGATCATGCTGAAGCCGATCTCCTCGCTCCAGACAACCAGATCATCAATCAGTTCACGCACCAGCCGGCGATCGAGGCCGGCAAAAGGCTCGTCCAGCAGCACCAATTGCGGCTTTCGCGCGAGCATCCGCGCCAGGCTCACTCGTCTCGCCTGTCCTCCGGAAATCAGCGAAGCCGGCGCATTCCAGATCGCGTCCAGTTGCAATCGCTCACGCAATGTTGCGTTCCATTTCATTTGGCTTGGCTCCGCCGCGCGGGCGCGGGAAATTCCAAAGCTAACGTTCTCGCTTACCGTCAGATGGGGGAACAGCCCCGCTTCCTGAGTAAGATATCCGATCCGTCTCTTGTGAAGAGGCAGTGACGGCGGGAAAACTCTTGTGCGTTGGATATCAACGAAGCCGGCATCGGGGTCGTCGAGACCGGCGATGCAGGCCAGCACGGTGCTTTTCCCCGCTCCGGAAGCGCCGAACAAACCCACGGATTCAGTCGTCCCAAGCTCCAGCGCGACATGGATCTCCAACTCGCGGCGTTTCTTGATGATCTCTGCTTTAAGCATGGTGCGGCCGTTGTGCCAGGACGTGAATCAGCCAGGGAATAGGCAAAGCCACAGCAAGAAATACCATCAGCAGCGGCATGACCGCAGGCAGGCCAAAGCTTTCCAGGTTCACCCAGAGTTGCACCGGCATTCCCGCAGGGTAATAGGCGGTGACCACGACTGCTCCAAACTCGCCGATGGCGCGCACCCAAGCCAGACTCAGAGCTACTGCAAGGCCGAGTTTCGCCAGCGGAAGAGTGACGCGGAAAAACACCTGCCGCGGGTTAAGGCCGAGCAATGCAGCCTGCTTTTGCAGCATCGCCGGCACAGCATCAAGCGCAGCAACCGCACCGAGGACGTAATACCCCATACCGACGTACACCTGTGTCGTAACAAAAGCGGCTGAGCTGTTGGTCATGATTACGCCGTAACGTTCGAGCCACACACCTATGGAACCGTAAGGACCGAAGGCAAGACTCATCAAGATTCCCAGGGCCAAAGGCGGCAAAAGAATGGGAAGCAGTAAAACAGCCTGCCAGATGAGGCGCTCATGCCGGCTGCAGCGAGCAATGTATGTGGCCACCGGCGTGCCCAGGACAACAACGACGACCATCGCCAATCCGGTCAGCACAAGCGAGACGCGAATTGAGGCGAGTGCCGGTCCACGGACATCGGAAGTCCAGCGCCACGGGCTGACATGGGCACAGATCGCGCTGAAAGGATAGAGCAGTGCCAGTGCGAATGCCGCAGCACCTGATCTCGCAATCCATTTCCGCGCCGCAGTCATGCGTGGAGAGCGGAAGCGCCGCCCGGCGGGTCGTAAAAATATTTGCGAAGAATCTGCTGCGCCTCAGTGCTCTCGAGCCAATCAGCAAACGCGATTGCTCCAGCTTTATTGGGAGCATCGTTGAGAACCCCAGCGTAGTAGATCAGCGGCTCGGGATAGTACGTCTTGCCCCCAAGCTTGAGGCTGATGTCGGAATGAAGATTCTCGCCTCCCAGGTTGATTTCGTCAGGCAGATCAATGAACGGCAGATGGAACGGTCCGGGTTGAATCTTGTACGCGGATGCCGCATCGAGTTCTCCGCTTTGCAATCGTGCCTGAACGGTGGGCTCGCTGAAGATCTGTTTTGGATTGATGGTGGGGCCGAGAATGTTTTCCACCATGTTCGGCTGTTGATAGAGCTTCGCAGCCAGTATCAGAGTGAAAATGATGTTGCGGCCCTGCGGATCGGTTATCGGATCAGTCCTGCCGAAGCGCAAGCCACGTTCCTGCAGAACTTCCCACCATTTGGTCTCGCCTCGTGCAGCGGCTTCGAACCTCTCTGCAAAACGGCTCCTGGGACTGTAAGCAATCACCATTTCGGTGCGAGCGATGGGCCGGGCCGTCTTCGCTTTTCTCGCCCGCAGCACAGTCACCATAGGTCCGGGAGTAACCGGAATGAATACATCAGGACGGATGATTCCGGCAGCAATCAACTGGGCCAGCGCGTTTGACCCCTGGGCACGACCACGGAAGTCAAGTTTCAGTTTCTCAGCGACTACTGCTTTTATCGGTCCTTCCATCATGGAACCCATGGAGCCGGCGTACGCCACATCAAGGACCGGCAATTGCGCTGCAAAGGAACGCAACGAAATTGCTCCTGTCGCCGAGGCTATGACGAACGAGCCGCCGCGAACGAGAAGGTCTCTTCGGGTCAGGCGTTTACGGTGGTCCTGCATAAAAAGGAAGCCGAGAAGCTGCTCTCAGCAAGACCTTACTATATACGATTAACGGCGTTACATATGTACGATTCTATACAGTAATCATGCTTCTTCGTCTTCCACGCCAAGCTTGCTGAGCCGGTATCGCAGTGCATTGCGCGAGAGGCCGAGCAGACGGGCCGCCTGACTCTTATTGCCGTTGGCACGGCGCAGAGCCTCGCGGATCATCTCGTCTTCCCATTGTTC
>DATEGH010000198.1:0-14118 GCA_035280185.1 Terriglobales bacterium | reverse complement strand
ATATATGTCGTATGGCGATATTAAAACTTTCCTGATCTATATTTTTTTCTAATGAGCCCACTCTTATGTCTTGAAGGGTGAAATATGTTCACCCTGTTCTCCAAAAACCAAGACAGGAAAACTCAATGCGCCCCTTTGTTTTGCAATCGTCTGCCCGGAAGCGACTCTGCCTGCTTCCTTCTTTATTGATCTTTTTCGGATTGGCCGCGGCAATGGCCCAGACCAGCGTCAGTCCTACAGCCAATACCGTGCAGTTTGCCGGAACACCTGGCGCAAGCTCCATCACCCAACCCGATGGAGGGATCGTGCTCTATGGCACTGCCATCAGCCCAGTTAGCAATCAACCTGTTCGCCATCTCTGGGTGGCTGACAGCTCCGCCGGGATTTGCCGCATGGACCCTGATTTGGACAGCCCGGGGCCCTACGCCATCAATCCCGCAAGCTGCCCTTTCGCCGCGACCCGAGTCACCGGTGGCGGCATGGCTTTTGATGCCGGACGAAATCTGCTCTATTTCGTGGACAATCGCTCCGCGACCAGAGGCGCTTTCCGCATCAGCTATCTTTCCGGCGGAGACAGCGGCAACGGCTCATTTGATGCCGGCAGCATCTTTTCCATGGGCGGGAACACCACCTCCGACATTTTCCCCAGCCAGACCGGCTGCCCGTTTCCGGGAAACAATCCGCAGTTGCCCAACTCCACAGCTCTCGATCCTGAGGGCAACTTGTGGGTAGGTTTTGGCCGCAGCGGAGAGATCATCCGTTTCAACAATCCTGGCGCGGCTACCGCAGCCAACTTCGGCGGATGCAACTCCTTCGTGCAGGTGGTCGCCGCAACACCGGACAACCATCTCAGCAACGGTCTGGCCTGGATCGGTCACGATTTGTGGAGCATCGACGGCAAGTCCCCCTTCTTTATCCGCAACGCCGATACGGCTTGTCTTGTTTCGCCAAACCCTGCCTGCACTGACAAGAGCGGCACACGAGAGCTGATCTCCGTTACGAATGGCTCCGTCATGATGGGCGATCAAGTCTATCCCGCCACCAACGGCAACAATCTTTATATCGGTCTTGCCGCTCCGGCGAACAATCTGGCATGGATTGGCGATGTGGCCGGCGGCTCAGCGAAGCAGACACTGGCTTTGCCTTATATCAACGCCGCCCAGCTCGCTTCCGCTCCGTCGAACATTCGCGCACTCGCGCTGGATACGACAGATCCTGCCAACTTGGTTGTTTATGCCGGCGACGATCCGAGCGGCATTGGAACTGTGGGCGTTGGCCGCTGGTTCCAAACCACGCAGACTGCTCTAGCGCCGGCGGTTCCGGGCGCTCCTCTGAACGTGGTAGCGGCTGAGAATGGCGCCGATGCAATCGTGAGTTGGAGCCCTGCTCAATCCGCGCAGCCGGTGACCAGCTATACCGTCCACAATAACTTCGCCTCCAACGGCCTGCCGCTGCCGGATGTTAGCGTCCTCCCCAACGCAGGCGGGCTCTATCCTGCAACCTCGGTTGCGATTCCTGGCTTGGCGCCGCAGATCATTTATCAGTTCCAGGTGCTGGCGAGCAATGTGCAGGGATCGAGCGTTTATTCGGCTCCCAGCAACACCATTCCCGTGGGAGAAACACTTCCTGGCACACCGAGCGCGGTAAAAGCAGTGGCGGGAGACGCGCAAGCCGCCGTGAGCTGGACTCTTCCACAGAGCGTGAACGGAATCACCAGTTACACTGTCACAGCTCTTGTCAACGGAACGCCCACCGGCATTACTGCAACTGTTCCTGCGCCGCCAGCAGGCTCCAGTTCAGCAAACGCAGTTCTTTCCAGCTTGGCGAACGGTACGGCCTACACCTTCACCGTGCATGCCACCAGCGCAGCAGGAAATGGATTGGAATCGGCGGCTTCGCTCGCCATCATTCCGCAGAGCACCAACGTGCCGAACACAACGATTGTCGTGAACGGTCCCTCGGGAGTCGCCAGCACGCCAACGCAAGTGACCTACGGAGTAGTGGTGACCAACGCTTCGCTGTTCCCCATCAACACGGTGACGGTTAGCAATATCCTGACTACAACGGACGGCGCCTTCCTTATTTCTGCCGTGCCTGATCAGGGCACTTGCACCGCGTTAGGCGCCGGCGCAACTCAGACCATTTGCAGCCTGGGCAATATGGCTCCGGGCCAGGTGCTCAACATCACCGTAGTTGCCCAGATGAATGCTGCAACCATTACGAACACCGCCAAGGTGACAGCGTTTGATTCCAACGGAAACTCGCTCACCTTCAGCCAGGCATTCAGGACCACGCAGCCTTCGCTGCCTCCTCCGCCTCCGCCGCCGAACACGAAGGTCCCGGTTGTGGTGCAGGCCAATGCCATCCCGACAGACCTGCATCCACTGAGCCAGGGGACGATCCTCTGGAAAGTCAGTAACAACACCACGACTGTGGCGAACAATATCGTGTTCACAATTACGATTGACCCGCTGCTTGCGGTCGATTCCGTTGCCGTCACGCCAAACAGCGGAAGCGATCCTGCTTCCTGCGGTGCGCCGGCGCCGGGATTGGGCGGCAATCAGATTGTGTGCACCATCGCTACTCTGGGAGGCCCAACCGTCAACAATGTAACTCCGGTCCAAGCCATGAACGTGACGGTGTTCTATACATCGCCCAACCGGACCGGCTTGCAGTTCACCCCGTCCGGCACCGTGGCGTTCGATGGCATCGATTCCTCGAACCCCACGGCAGGTGTGGTGATTCGTGTGAGGTAGAACCAACAGAGCCGCCGCGGGCCGCTTCCCTCTGTGCCGCTCCTGGTCTTCGCTTGAAAAATGAAAAGCCGAGGCACTTCGCCTCGGCTTTTTCTTTGTTTTCAGAATGCGATCACGGCCGCTTCATGCGTTTCTTCGACGATGTTGGTTTATGCGTCGCAGCAGGAGTCGGGGTTGCGCCGGCAGCGCCGCAATCGCAGTAGTGCAGCGTGGTCACCGGCGAAGCCACTCCGTCCGTGATATTCACCACGAAAAGCTGATCGTATTGGTTCTCTCCGATGGTGATCGTCCCGGCCTTGAGTCGCGCCAGCACAAAAGGAAGGGTATCGCTATGGCCCACAACCAGCACGTTGCCCTGCGCTCCGTAAGCGATGTCGCGGATCAGCGTGTTCGGGTCCTTGGCTGGGATTACCGTTGGTTTCAACTTCATGGCTGCGGCCAGAGGTGTTGCTGTTTGTTCTGTGCGCTTCACGTCCGTAATGAAGATCTGCTTGATGCCGGCGTCTCTGAGCGTTCGCGCCAGGCATTCCGCGCGCTTTTGTCCGGCGGGACTCAACAGGGAATCGGGAGCAGCGGAGGCCCGCTCGGCATGCCGCACCAGAAACACCGTGCGGACGCTGCTCTGCTGTGCCGCTGCAACGGCGCTTAAGCCAAAAACCAATGAAAGCAGGAAAAGAAAACTGCGTGAAGAAGAAAGTCTCATCTCGTCTGCGCTCCTTCTGAACGTACAACGTTTGTACCACTTTTCCAGCGCGCTTAGCCAAGCAATACGAGAGCAGCCTGCTATCATCAGGCAATCACCTTATTCATTCTGCAGTTTCTTCCCGCGTGTCCTTCCCGCAAATGATGCTATGATGTTGCTTCCCCCACGAAATCTCTTCTTTCCACTTTGTTAAGGAAAGGTGTCTTCAGAATGCTGCGACTTCTGTTTGCTTGTGTCCTGGCGTGTGGGTCTGCTTTATCCCAGAGCGCTCCATCAAATCCACCGGTTCCCGTGCCTCCCATGGCCGGCTCTGACCAGGTCCCGCCCGATGCAACCGTGGTGGAAGTGCAGGGACTGTGTGACCATGCGAAATCCGCGGGAGAGTGCAAGACGGTGCTGACGCGCCGGCAGTTTGACACCATGCTTGAGGCCATCAGCGTCACAGCGCAAATCAACAGCCCGGCCGCCAAGCGCAGCCTTGCCGAAGGGTACGTCCAGTTGCTCGCGCTCGCCGATGCAGGCGAGCAGGCCGGGATTGATAAAGACCCGCATTTCCAGGAGTTGATGCAGATTGTCCGTGTGCGCACGCTGGCGGAAGCCTATCGCCACTCGCTCGACGCAAAATATGCCAACCCCAGCGCGGATGAAATCTCGGCTTACTACAACCAGCACAAGGAAGATTTCGAACAGCTCAGGATTGACCGCATCAGCATTCCTTACGTGAACTCCAAGCTTCCTCCTTCCGCCCAGGCGAACTTCGCCAGGAAAGCGCGCGCCGCTGCCGACAAAATCCGCGAGCGCGCAGCCGCAGGCGAGGACATGCATAAGCTTCAAGAGGAAGTCTCCGACTCGCTTGGGCTCACCACGCCGGCAGTCACAGACCTGGGCGCAAGGAAGAAAGGCTCTCTGCCTTCCAATGTAGAGAAGGATGTCTGGAGCCTGAAGCCTGGAGAGGTGACCAAGGTGGAAGAAGAGCGCACCGGATACAACATTTATAAAGTGCGCAGCCGCGATACCATGCCGCTTGAAGTCGCGAAGAATGACATCATTCGCCGGCTCCATCAGGAGAACCTTCAGGCTGCAATCAAGCAGATCATGGACAACGTCCACACCAAACTGAACGAGCAGTTCTTTGCCATGCCCGGAGGCAAGATGCCGGCGTGGATGAAGACCGCCATCGAGAATCCTGCTACGCTTTCTGCTCCCGCCCGCGCTCCGGCGCCTGCAAACCCGGGCCGGCAGAAATAGCAGAAATCAAGGTTCGGGCCGCGACGACTTCGCTGCGGCTTATTCCGTCTTGCTGCGGTTCTCCGCCACTTCGTAGATCGAAACCGTCTTAACGTTCACAAACTCGCGAATGCCATAATGGCTCAGCTCGCGTCCGTAGCCTGACTGCTTAACTCCGCCGAAGGGAATCCGCGGGTCGGAAGCCACCATCCCGTTCACGAAGGCCAGACCGGACTCGATCTCATTGATGAACATCTCCCGCTCGGCAGGATCGTTGGTCCAGGCGCACGCGCCCAGCCCGAACTTGGAATCGTTGGCAGTGCGAATCGCGTCGGCCATTCCATCTGCGCGGAACAGCGAAGCCACCGGCCCAAACAGCTCGTCATCGAAAGCGGGCGAGCCCTTCGGGATATCGGCCAGCACGGTCGGTTCAAAGAAGTTGCCCTGACGATTGATTCTCTTTCCGCCGGTCAGAATGCGCGCTCCCTTCGCGACGGTTTGTTTTACCTGCTCTTCCAGCGTGTGCAGCAGGTCAGGCGTGGCCAGCGGTCCCACGTCGGTCGCCGAATCCATGGGATCGCCGATCTTCAATGAACGCATCCGCTCGACAAACTTTTTTTCAAAGGCATCGGCGATGCTGCGGTCCACGATGAAGCGCTTGGCCGCGATGCACGATTGCCCGTTGTTGATCACGCGCGCCTGCACCGCGGTTTCCACGGCTTTATCCAGATTGGCGCTCGGCATCACGATAAACGGATCGCTTCCGCCCAACTCCAGAACGCTCTTTTTGATGTGCTTGCCTGCTGCCGCGGCAACGCTGCTGCCCGCGCCCACGCTGCCTGTCAAGGTGACCGCGGCCACGCGAGAATCCGCGATTACCTGTCCGATGCGATCGGGAGAGAGCAACAGAGTTTGGAACAAGCCCTCCGCGAAGCCCGCTTCGTGAAAAATGGCTTCAATCTCCAGACCACATTGCGGGACATTCGATGCATGCTTGAGCAAGCCGGCATTGCCCGCCATCAGCGCCGGCGCGGCAAATCGAAAAACCTGCCAGAAGGGAAAGTTCCACGGCATGATGGCCAGCACCACGCCCAGCGGCTGATACAGCACATAGCTTTGCGCGGCGTTGGTCGTTGCCTCTTCGCGAGCCAGAAAGCGCTCGGCGTTCTCCGCGTAGTAGCGGCAGGCCAGCGCGCACTTTTCCGCTTCCTGGACGGCCGCGCGCAAGGGCTTCCCCATCTCCAGAGTCATGGTCCTGCCCAGTTCCTGCTTTCGCTTTTCCAGAATTTCGGCCGCACGCACCATCATCTGCGCCCGCGATGCGAATGATGTCCTGCGATTACGCCGAAACGTTTCCATCGCCAACTCGACCTTGTGGTTCACTTCGGCGTCGGAGTGTTGCTCGTAACGCCGCAGCAGTTCTCCCGTTGCCGGATTGACGCTGGCAATCTCGCCTTTCTGGATTTTGGGGACTTGAAGAGTGCTCATATCCAACTCCTTGGCTCGGTCCGACTGGATCACGCGCGAAAGCTTTATTTTATTCTTTTGAACGCACAGAGCGCGGCGAACCTTATTCTCTGGAACCGCAGAGAACGCGGAGAGCGCAGAGGATTGCGAGTCGGAGTTGCATGGGAAAGTCCCGGGCTCGTGTGAACAGTTACTTTGCATTGGCGGGATGGATCGCGTCCGGATTAGCGCGCCGTAAATGTGACGCAACTTTCATCAGCGGCGGGAAGTTTGGGGCATACTTCGCAGGCTGCGAAAAACTCCCAAAACAGCGGCCAGAAGTGTCAGGGCATGACTTCAGTCGTGCCGTTAAGTTCAAGAAGAAATGGGCTTTAGCCCCTGCGAAAGCTTCAGAAAATCGTGTTTGTCGCCTCCGGGGCTCGTCATGTGAAGAACCGTTGCCGCTGCAAACACTATGGCAGAACGCCTGTCTTCGCCGCGGCCGACGCGGAATAGCTCGCCGTACAACCTGCAATCTGTTCTGGATAGAAGAGATCGGCCGCGCCTTCTTTGTCGCGCAGCTCGATGCTCATCAGCTTGCCTTTGCCGTTGTTCTGGGGAAGATCGATCGAAAGCATGTAGCCGGAGGAAGCCGCGCCCAGCCAATCCGAGTTCATAAAGCCCATGAGCGCGCCGCCCGTTCTGGCCGCGAGTTCCAGCAGCCGAGAGCTGAACTGATCGGCCGCATCCCCGGTGGAGAAGAGTGGAACGGTGTCGCCCGATGACGGGGCTTCCGGCGGCATCAAAAGTTGCAGCCGCACCTGATGCTGATTGAACTCGTGCGCCAGCTTCTGCACGTTGAGATGACCATCGCGCTTTCCCGCAGTGATGAGCAGGATCGTGTCTCCGCTTCGTGCCGGGCCAAACAGCAGCAATCCCTGGCGCAACGCGGCTTCGAGCGAAGAGCCCGCCGTGCGCGGCGCCGCATGCGAAGCCGAGAATACCTTCACCATGGCTGCGCCGAACAGATCGTAATCCGAATAAAAGCCGCGTGTGATGACCGGCTGCTGGGCGATTACTCCGAAAGCGACCGGCATCTCCGGCGGCGCCTGCATGCGCACCATCTCGGCTATCGCGCGTGCCTGGCTCAACGAGCTTGCGCCGCGCGCATCGGCCAGCACCAGCACTCGGTTGTGCAGAACGGGAACCGCTTTCAACACGGAATAGTCCCGGCCCAATGCCTGAGCTTCGAAATCGCCGGCTTTCAGGCCGTGCAGGTCGGCCTTGGTTGCGGAATCAAACGCATTCACCACAACCTCAGCCGTGCAGGTTGGCGCCGAGCTCTCCGTGGCGCGCCTGCTCGCAGCGAAGCCAAGTGATGTTGAAAGCAGCAAGGCGCAGAAAACCAGCGGCAAAAAAGAACGCATGATGGCAGAGGGTAGCTCAGCGCAGATAAAGCAGCACGCTGGGAAAACCCTTAGCCTTGGCTCAGGAATCCTCTAGACAGGACTATGCCCGACTACGTACGACTCCCCATCGGCACGGAAGCTCCCCGTCTGGTGAACGCCGTGATTGAGATTCCGCGCGATTCGGTCAACAAATACGAATACGACAAAGAGCTTCATGTTTTCCGCCTCGATCGCACGCTTTTCTCGCCCGTGCATTATCCCGGAGACTACGGTTTCATTCCGCGCACGCTCGGCCTCGACGGCGATCCGCTCGATGTCCTTGTTCTCGTCGAAGCGCCCAGCTTTCCCGGATGTTTGATGGAAGTGCGGCCCATCGGCGTGCTGCGCATGATCGACCAGGGCCGCAGCGACGAAAAGATCCTGGCCGTCGCGCAGAGCGATCCGCTCTACCGCGAGGTGAAGGAATATTCTGAGGTCTTCACCCACACGCTGCGAGAGATCGAGCACTTCTTCGCCATCTACAAGAGCCTGGAAGGGAAGAAGACCGAGATCAGCGGCTGGGCCGGCTCGGAAGCGGCGCACACGATCATCAGTGAAGGCCGGCAGCGGTTCTCATGAGACCGCAACCTCCACCTCTGCTTCGCTCATCTTACCTTTCAAAGGGGCGCGAAGGAGAAACCATGGTTGAGATCACATGCGACGTTTGCGAAAAGAAAAGACCTTCCTCTGAGAAGCGGCTGGGCAAGGATTCGTGGGTCCTGGGCTACGACATCGAGATGGAAAAAGCCAACGCCCTTCAGCGCTCGCTGCGTTTTCTCGACCGCTGGGATGATAGCCGCGTGCTCGAGTTGGGCGCTATCCACCTCTGCTCGGAGAAGTGCAAGGACGACTACATTCGCAAAGCGCGCGCGGCGGCGTGAGTAGCATCTTTCGCGAACGCCGTCTGCTGCGAGTGCCGGCGGCTGTGCTGCGCAGCGTGCAGGTGAGAAGGAGCGGCCAGCAGGAACAGAACCAGAGACATAGCCAGCCACAAAAAAGCGACGATGGTTACATATTTATCAAGACGCGCGATTCGCTGAGGCAGATCAGCGGAGTTCTTTTGCATGAATGAAACCCTAAGATAAAAATGTGAGATAAATGCTCTCTAATATTATAGATGCCCAGCCCCCCACACCGGTTACTGCTGCTGGTTTCTCTGCCAAGATTAAGACTATTGGCTGAACTCTTCGCCTGACTTTTCCCACCGAATCCACACCTTTCCACAGCATCTGCACCAGATTGCGGCCTTGACCGCACATAGACGGGCGCGTACAGTCGTGAGCACTCGCCGGTTGCCGCCGCTTCTGAAGCTTGACGAGCAGTATCCAGCCAGCCAAAACCAGCAACATTTTGAGCACTGAGCCTTCTTTGCCGGGCTCGGTCCTTACGTAACCTGTGGAAACCTGGGCAGAAATCGTTTGAAACACCCATTGAAAACCGCTAACTGCCTGAATGCTCGCAACTTATGGCATGAAGACAAGCATCTGAAAAAATAGTACAATATATGGTGTTTACCGCTTGACAGGCCCCATATAGGGGAGTAACTTGTCCAACACCCGAAGTACTCAAGAGCCCAAAGCGGCCCGAACTAGCAGAACAAACCGGTGGCAGAGGTGACGCCGGAGCGTTGATTGCGGTGATTTTTTTGTAGTCCTCAACCTGGTTCCGCCCGCTGCGGCGGGCGGCGCCAATCCGGGAGTAGCGTATGGAAATGAGTTGGTCACGTTGGTTCCGTTGCGAGTCCAGTTTCGGACTTCTGCTGGTGCCGAAGCAGCCGGGCATTTTTGCCTTGGCGGAAGAGATCACAACGGGGGCGAACGGCCGCCGCATGCTGGCCGTTTTTGAGGTCAGCGAAGCGGATGACCTGGCGTTGGGCCTGAGCCGCATGTTTGCTGTGGGCAGCCCGTGGCGGGGGAAGCTGGCGGAAGGGCGTTGCTTTATCCGCTACGCCGTCGCGCCCAGCACGTCCGATCGTCGCATCGCCGCCGGCGCTCTGAAGCACTGGCTCGATTCGCGCCGAAACGCCGCAGCGCAGATCTTTGAACCGGTGATGCCGCCCGTCGCCATCGCCGCCGAAATCGAGGAGATCAAGACCGTGGCGGAAAGGGCCGTGGACCGCGTGACCCGCGCCCGCGAGCTGGCCAAAGCCGCGGGAGCGTGATGACATTGCCAGGATTGCCAAAGATTGATGATTGAAAAAGCCTACTGTTGATGAGCGCTGATTGGATTTGGCAACTCTGGGCATCTGGAATGAGCTGGACGTAGAGGCGCGGCATACCGCGCTCTAAAAAGGATTCGCAGGCGCTTGGCGCTTGCCGTAGAAGGTATTTGAAAACTGGGATTTAGCCCCTGCAAGCTCTGGGGCGCGCGACGAGGAAATCTGTCTTCCACCCTCCCCGGAAAAACAGGTTCCTCGCGCTATCGCACAAACACAAGATCGCGGAGACCGAAAATGGCGGACACAACAATCAAAGCAACCACCACCCAGACCACACGGACCACTTCCCAGCCGGCGACCAAAGCCGCGCCGGGGCTCAAGTTCTCGCGCACCTTCACGCGCGCGGGCATCTCGCCTTACAACGAAGTTGAGTGGGAGCGCCGAACGGCGCTGATCACTGACGCCAAGGGCAACACCATCTTCGAGCAGAAAGATGTGGAGTCGCCCAAGGACTGGTCCATGACCGCCATCAACATTGTGGCCAGCAAATATCTGCATGGGCCGATGGGAACGCCGCAGCGCGAAAGCGGCGTGCGCTCGCTGATTGAGCGCGTGGCGGAGACCATCCGCGACTGGGGCTGGGCGCAGGGCTACTTCTCGACCGCCGAAGACCGCGATGTCTTCCATGACGAACTGGTGCACATCCTGCTGCAGCAGAAGGCCAGCTTCAACTCCCCCGTATGGTTCAACGTTGGCTGCGACCGCCTTGAGCCGCTCTCTGACGCGCAGAACTGGCACTGGCTATCGGAGAAGGGAAGCGTCGAGTTCTCCACTACCGGCTATAAAAATCCGCAGTGCTCCGCCTGCTTCATCAACTCGGTGAAGGACTCGCTCGATTCCATCCTCACGCTGGCCAAGACCGAAGGCATGCTGTTCAAGTGGGGCAGCGGCACCGGCACCAATCTTTCCCCGCTGCGCGGCTCCACGGAAGAGCTGAGCGGAGGCGGTTCGGCCAGCGGTCCGCTGAGCTTCATGAAAGGCTTTGACGCTTTTGCCGGCGTCATCAAGTCGGGAGGCAAGACGCGCCGCGCCGCCAAGATGGTCATCCTCAACGTTGACCATCCTGACATCGTGGACTTCATCGAGTGCAAAGCCAAAGAGGAAGCCAAGGCTTGGGCGCTGGTCGAAGCCGGCTATGACGGCTCCGGTCCTGATTCGGAAGCCTACAGCTCCATCTTCTTCCAGAACGCCAACAACTCCGTGCGCGTGACCGACGAGTTCATGCAGGCCGTCGAGCGCGACGAGACGTTCTTTACCAAGTCAGTGAAGGACGGCCATCCGATGAAGCCGCACAAAGCGCGCGAGCTGCTGCGCAAGATCGCGGAAGCCACATGGCAATGCGGCGATCCCGGCATGCAATACGACACCACGGTGAACCGCTGGCATACGTCAAAGAACACGGCGCGGATCAACGCCTCGAATCCGTGCAGCGAGTACATGTTCCTCGATGACTCGGCCTGCAACCTGGCTTCGCTCAACCTGATGAAGTTCCTCAAGGCCAACGGCGAGTTCGACGTGCCCGCCTATCGCTACGCCGTGGACGTACTCATCACGGCGCAGGAAATCCTGGTGGACAATGCCGGCTATCCCACGGAGATGATCGCGCGCAACTCGCACGAGTACCGTCCGCTGGGTCTGGGCTATGCCAACCTGGGCGCGCTGCTGATGGCCAGCGGCCTGCCATACGATTCCGACACCGGCCGCGACTACGCCGCTTGCGTTACGGCCATCATGTGCGGCGAAGCGTACTTGCAGTCGGCGCGCATTGCCGAACAGTGCCCCGCGCTCGGGGCTGCGACTACGCGCGTCTCGCCGCAGGAAATCACCGGCGGAGCTTGTCCCGGCTGGTACATCAATCGCGAGCCGTTCCTCGACGTGGTCCGCATGCATCGCGCGTCCGTCAACCAGATTTGCAAAGGAACGCCCAATAAGGAGAACGTTCCCGCCAATCTCATCGAAGGCAGCAAGCAGTGCTGGGACGAAGCGCTTGCTCTGGGCGAGAAGGCAGGCTATCGCAACTCGCAGGTCACGGTGCTGGCGCCTACCGGAACCATCGGCTTCATGATGGACTGCGACACCACCGGCATCGAGCCTGATCTGGCGCTGGTGAAGTACAAAAAGCTCGTGGGCGGCGGCATGATCAAAATCGTGAACAACACCGTGCCGCTGGCGCTGTGGAAGCTGGGCTACTCGCAGGACCAGGTGAACGGCATTGTCAGCTACATTGACGCCACCGGAACCATTGAAGGCGCGCCCGCCATCAAGGACGAGCACTATCCGGTCTTCGATTGCAGCTTCAAGGCGCAGAAAGGCACGCGCAGCATCGCCTACATGGGCCACGTAAAGATGATGGCCGCCACGCAGCCCTTCATCTCCGGCGCTATCTCGAAGACCGTGAACCTGCCGGAGAACGCGACGGTCGAAGACATCGCCGACGCCTACGTCCAGTCGTGGAAGCTCGGCCTCAAGGCCGTGGCCATCTATCGCGACGGATCGAAGAAGGCGCAACCGCTGATGGCCGCCGCCAAGAAGGAAGAAGCCGCGCGCAGAGGGACGAAAGGCGAAAAGGCTCCAGTGGGCGTGGTCGCCACTCCGGTTTCAAAAGAGGAGTCGGCGTTTGCGCGGCTTACGCCGGAGCAGCAGGCCTTCGCGCTCGAAGTGGTGCGACTGGCCAACGGCGCAGCCAAGGAAATCCAGGGACAGGTCTATGACTCCGTCCGCCGGCTCGTCGGCGTCACCCGCGAAGAGCAGGAGTCGGCGCCGCCGCGCGCCTTGCGTCATCGTCTGCCCGGCGAGCGCGCCTCCATCACCCACAAGTTCTCCATCGCCGGCCATGAAGGCTACATCACGGTCGGCATGTATAAGGACGGAACTCCGGGCGAGCTCTTCATCCGCATGGCCAAGGAAGGCTCCACCGTCTCCGGCCTGATGGACTCCTTCGCCACGGCAGTTTCTCTGGCTCTTCAGCACGGCGTCCCGCTGAAGCTCCTGTGCGACAAGTTCCAGCACACCCGCTTTGAGCCCTCGGGCTTCACCGGCAACCAGGAAATCCCCATTGCCAAGTCGGTGATGGACTACATCTTCCGCTGGCTCGAGATACGCTTCGTGTCAGGACAGCAGTTCCCGCTGTTTCCGTCGCTGGGCGGTGTAGCACAGCCGCCGGGGTCCCCGGAACGCGCCGGTTTTGCGCGATCTGGGGTGGAGGCGCCCTCGGCTGTGGGAGCAGTCAGCAGTCAGCACTCAGCAGTCAGCCAAGCGCCTGGAACGCAGGCCGGAGCAGATGTTCATGGTGTTGGAACGCGGGCTCTCCAGCCTGCGAATGCCGATGGTACAGCAGTAAATGAGGCTGATCTGGGGGGAACGACGCCTCCATCCGGCGCGGTAGCACCCGAGGTTGCTAACTACCAAGTACTAAATACTAAGAACTCACTCCACGACCGCGGCCTCTACCACTCTGCCGATGCTCTTCGCGAGATCGTCGACCTCGGCGATGCTCCTTCCTGCCACCTCTGCGGGGCCATCATGACCAGGAATGGAAGCTGTTACAGATGTATGAGTTGCGGAAGCACTTCAGGATGCAGTTAATCTGATTTATCGTCCATCTCGGAGCGCCCGCAGGGAAGCGGGCGCTGTCATTTTTTATTACTCACAGTAATTTTTGTTGACATGCCCATCTACTCAGAGCTATATTCTTGCTGGATCGTTGGTACATGCGATTCAGCAGATCTTTGACAATTCTCTAGCAGTCGGACGCTTTTTATGCCTGAGCTTGCCGTCAATCAGCGGCAGGCGTAATGCGGTGACGATGTACGTAATCGCGGCAGGTAACCAAACCTGCCTGTTTAAGGCTGCTCCCGATGTGATATTCGTCCGTTGGAAGTAGCCAGTTAGAGGCGCGTGACTAGTAGTAAGCGGCACCAAAACGCGCAGTGGTGGAGTTTTCTGGTTCGATTCGTTCCTTCTCGGAGGCGTGCTTCTGCGGCACCAGCACATTTGCTGGGAAGGAGAATTGCATGAAACACAACAAGGATCTGCAGTTCTGCATCGATAAACTCAAGTCTTTGCAGAATCGAGACGAATCAGGACCGGAACAGAAGAGTGCATTGGAAGTTGCTCGAAAGATGTTAAAGGGATTGAGGCGAAAGGACAATCCTGCGAGAGCAGAGGTTTTCCGAGTCGTGAGACAAGTAGCCGAAACTATCTTTAACATTCTTGAACGTGAGTAAAGCAATCATCCACTGAATCGAGTTCCGAAGAAAACTCTTTCCAGGATTTTAGGCATGGATTATTCAAGGGCGATGCGGATCGCGAGAGCTCTCG
>DATEGH010000197.1:0-20374 GCA_035280185.1 Terriglobales bacterium | reverse complement strand
CACACCGGATTGCCCGCCGCGGCGGGTTTCAACTGGAAGAAGAGCCTGATGGCCGCTGCGCCTTCAGTGGCAAACGTGCTTAGGCCTAAAGGAGATTTCGCGGTCATCGGCCCGGGGGGCGGCGTGGACGTGCTGCGTGCTCTCTGCAACGGCAGCCGGAACATCACTGGGATCGAGATCAACCCCATCATCGTGAATGACGTGATGCGGGGCACGTACGCCGACTATTCCTTCCATCTTTACGACCGGCCGCAGGTTCACATCCATATTCAGGACGGGCGCTCTTACATCCGCAGCTCGCACGAAAAATACGATGTCGTGCAGATGACGCTGGTGGATACCTGGGCTTCCACAGCCGCAGGCGCGTTCGCCTTAAGTGAAAACAATTTGTACACGCTCGAAGCCTTCCGCGAATACTTTGACCATTTGAAGCCTGATGGGATGATCGCCATCACCCGCTGGGAATTCCGCCAGCCGCGAGAAGCTTTGCGGGTGGTTTCGGAGGCAATGGCGGCGCTGCACCAGATGGGAGTGGCTAATCCGGCGGAACATTTCGTAATCGTCGCCGATGGCGGCCTGAATGAGGACGGGCGTCCGGTGCTGGTGCTGGCCAAGAAGTCGCCCTTCAACGCCGATGAATACGCGCTGGTTGCGGAGCATGTAAGAGCGAACCCGAATCTGGTGTGGCTGAACCCGCCGGCGAAGTTCGTGGGCATGCAGCCGCTTCCGCCAGCGGCTGAAGCTTTCAAAGCGCTGATTGCCTCGAACGATCCGCAAAGTTTTGCCCGCGACTATCCTTATAACGTCTCTCCCGTCACAGACAGTGCTCCATTCTTCTTCTTCACCCTCAAGACCGGCTACGTGCTTCGCAACATCGCTGCCGGAACCGGCAAGGGAATGGATTGGCGCATCAACCTGGGCGTGGTGGTGCTGGGAATGCTCCTCATCATCTCGGTGCTGGCGGTGCTCGCATTTCTCATCCTGCCGTTGGCGCTGCACCATCACACAAGGGCAAGCGGCCATTCCAGCCTCGCCGGACTGCTCTACTTCGTGGCTATCGGGTTAGGCTATATCCTGGTTGAGATTTCGCTGATTCAGCGCTTCGTGCTCTTCCTTGGACATCCCACGTACGCGCTCACCGTCGTTGTCTTCTTACTGTTGCTTTCAAGCGGGGCGGGAAGCGTAGCGGCTCGGCAATGGATCGGTTCGACCGCGAATCTGCGGCAGGCGATCGCCCTGATTGCAGCTTTGATTTGTTTGAACCTTCTTCTTCTCCCGCGAGTGCTGTCCGGAGCCATAGGTGATCCGTTTCTGGTCAAGCTGCTCGTCAGCGGAGCCGTTCTCGTCCCACTCGGTTTCCTCATGGGAATGCCTTTCCCCTGCGGCCTACGCCTGGTCCCAACGGTTGAGTGGGCCTGGGCTCTTAATGCCGCTGCCAGCGTGTTGGGCTCAGTGGCGGCAATGGTCCTTGCCATCCATTTCGGGCTGACCGCGACTCTGGCCTGCGCAGCCGTCGCGTATGCTTTGGCCGCAGCGTTCTCGGTTACGTGGCGCGGCCGGATCTATGAGCAGAACTTCTCGTGAGACTTAGCCTGGTTTGCCGCTAGTCTTCCGATTTCTGCGGCTTGCGTTCAGGGCTGGATATAATATCTTCGGAAATGACGATTGAAGAACAGCAGCGGCTCTGGGACCTAGTGCAAAATCCACCCCCGGGCAGCAAAATTGCGGCTGCCAAGGAATACGGTGTCGATCTGACCCTGAATCTCCACGCTCTGAAGCAGACTCCCACTGAACGAGCCGAGGCTCTGCATGACGCTTTGGAATTTGCCGAAGAGCTCAGGAACGCAGCTCTGGCCCAAAAATTCCAAGACACCGCGAAATAACCTTAATCTCTGGGCGATGCAGCTACCCGATCCCCATTAATCATGCGCTTCCCGCCCGCTACTGTTCACTGGCTTTCCATTCTTCATCTGTTATGATTTTTTTGCTTAGGACTACATCCATTGCCGAGTCAAAAGCAGCTCAGGTGGTCTGAACTCAAAGTCGGCATTACGGTCATTGTTGCCGCGGTGACTCTGGCTGTTCTCGCTTTCATGATGAGCGGCACCGGTGGCATGTTCGCGCACAAGCTCACCATCATTACCTATTTTGACAACGCAGAAGGCCTGCGCGCCGGGCAACCAGTGGACCTGCAGGGTGTTGCCATCGGCAATGTTGTCAGCGTGCGCGTGGTGCCTGGCCGGCCGGAAGAGCCGGTTGAAGCAATCATGCGCATTAGCACTCGGTATCAACCGATGGTCCGGAAAGATACCAGGGCCACCATCATGACCCAGGGAGTGCTGGGCGAATCTTTCATTGATCTGGACAGCAGGTTCGCCAAAGGTCCGACGGTAAAGGATGGCGATCAGATTCAATCCACCAACGCGCCCGGACTCGAAGACGTGGTGCGCAGCAGCCAGACCACGCTTACCAATCTCGACATCCTGGTCAAGCGTCTGGACCGCATTGTGGGCGAAGTGGAAACCGGGAAGGGGACGCTGCACGGCGTAATCTATGATCCTACGCTGATCAACCGTGCCACAACTCTCGTTAACCAGCTCCAGGGACTGGTGGCCGACGTCAGCAACGGCAAAGGCACCATAGGGAAGTTCTTTGCTGACGAAACCTTCTATCGCAAAGCCAACGACGCGGTGGACAAACTGGACCGTCTCATTGATGACGTGAACAGCGGCAAAGGCAGCGCCGGCAAATTCCTGAAAGACGATGCCATCTACGACAACGCCAACAAAACGCTCGTGAAGATCAACAAAATTGTAGATGACGTGAACGCCGGCAAGGGAACGCTGGGCAAGCTAACCAAAGACGAAGAGTTGGCCGCCAAGCTTCAAAACACGATCAACAAGCTTTCTGCTATCTCCGACCGGCTCGAAGCAGGCGAGGGCAGCGCCGGCAAGCTGCTCAAAAACCCATCCCTCTACAACAACACGGACCAGTTGCTGGTGGAAACGCGTACGCTGGTCAAGGCAATCCGCGAGAACCCCAAGAAGTATCTGACGATTCATTTCCGCATTTTCTGAGCGCAGGGAAGCAGACCTGTTACTGCGTTTTTGAAGGATCCAGCGCAACCAAACCTGTGCTCTCCGCCTGCTCGTGCGCGTGATACGAAGAGCGGACCAGCGGCCCGGACTCCACGTGACGGAAGCCCATCTTCAGCGCCTCGCGCTTCATGAACGCGAACTCGTCCGGTGTGTAGTAGCGAGTAATAGGAAGATGATCTTTCGATGGACGTAAGTATTGTCCGATGGTGAGAATGTCAACATTGCGACCGGCCAGATCGCGAAACACCTGAAGCAGTTCGTCCATGGTCTCGCCGATGCCTGCCATCAATCCTGTCTTTGACACCATGCCAGGAGCAAAGCGCTTTACGTTGCTGAGAAGGTCGAGCGTGCGCTGGTAACGGGCGCCGGAACGCACGGATCGATACAGCCGAGGTACCGTTTCCGTGTTGTGGTTCAGGACCTCCGGCTTGGCATCAAGCACGATGCACAGGCAATCTTCGCGACCTTGGAAATCGGGAATCAGGACCTCAACCTGGCATCCGGGCGCCTGAAGCCGGATTTGATGGATGGTTTCGGCAAAAATTTTCGCCCCGCCAACATTGTCGTCATCGCGGTTCACGCTGGTAACCACGGCGTGCTTCAGACCGAGCGTTGCTACGGCTTCGCCTACGCGGCGCGGCTCGTCCCAATCCAGCGGTTCGGGCTTGCCTTTAGGCACGGCGCAGAATCCGCAGCGCCGGGTGCAGAGATTTCCCAACAGCATAAAGGTCGCGGTCTTGTGGTTCCAGCACTCACCGATGTTGGGACACTGCGCGGACTCGCAAACCGTGTGCAGCTCGAGCGTTCGGGCCAGCCGCTTCAGCGAGTGATAGTTGTCGCCCAGCGGTGCACGCGCCTTGAGCCATTCCGGCTTGGGCTGCGGACGCCGCGGAGACAGGTCTATCTGGACGAGTTCGACTGGACTGGCCATTGAGGTGACGCTTCTATTGTACGATGCCCTGCAATCAGCAAACGATTCAGTCACTATCCCGCTGCTGTCAACCTCACTCGCTATCCACTTTTCTTTACGACAATTTCGATTTACAGCGAGGATTCTTCGGCCAACTGGAACAGCGTATTCAAAGCATACCGGGCGTGCGATCTGTCTCACTCTCGACCGAGATTCCTCTTGAGGGCGGGAACAATGGCTATATCAAAGTCGATGGAGATACAGATCCTTCCCATCTCGACCTCTTGGTGGAAAACACTTACGTCACTCCTGGATATTTCTCCACGTTCGGGATTCCATCTCTAGCAGGAAGGAGTTTTAACCAGGCAGACATGGAGCACGCGGTAGAGGTGGTCCAGAAACTCATCGAGCTATCGAAGAAAGACCCGAACATGAAAAACCCGCCGGAATTTTTCTTTGATGCGCGTACGGGAACCTCATAATTAAGAGCAGTCTCGCGTGGCCTGAGATTCTTTCAAGCGTGCGGCGCAATATGCATCAGCTTGATCCCTCGTTGGCGCTCTTTCAGCCGCGCACGATGCAGCAGGTGATTGACGATGCCATGCAAGACACTCATCTCGATACCTGGCTGTTCGGCAGCTTTGCCACCCTAGCACTTCTGCTTGCCGGAGTCGGCCTCTACAGTGTGCTTTCGTATCTGGTGACGCAACGCACAAGAGAAATTGGCATTCGCATGGCTCTGGGCGCGGGGCATGGAGATGTGCTGCGGCTGGTGATGCGACATGCCGGGGCGCTGATCGCGACAGGCACTGCTCTGGGAATTTTACTGGCGTTCGTGGCAACGCGGCTGATGGCAAGCCTTCTCTACGGAGTTGTGCCCCGTGATCCGCTTACGTTCGCCGGAGTCGTTCTGGTGCTGGTCAGCATCGCGTTGATCGCCTGCTATATTCCGGCGCGGCGAGCCATGCGCGTGGACCCGATGGTGGCCTTGCGATACGAATAGGTGCCTTCATCGGCGACAGCACGCATTTAGGCAAGGGAGGTTATGTCTTCGTTTGCAGGCCTTCTGGAGCGAGAGGCAGATTGCGAAGCCGCCGTCCGGTAGCGCTGAAGATGGCATTCGCTACTGCGGGAGCAAGCGCCATGATCGGGGTTTCACCGGCTCCCATGGGCGGCACGTCTTTGCGATCAATCAATTCAACTTCGATCGCCGGGAAATCCCGAAAACGCGGAACACGGTACTCGCGGAAGTGCGGATTCAGCACTTTCCCGTTCTGAAAATGAACGGCTTCAAACAAAGCTCCGCCTAAGCCCTGCACAATCGCACCTGCGATCTGGTTACGCAGTCCGCTGGGATTCACTACGGGACCGCAGTCGAATGCCTGCACCACGCGCGTGACGTGCACCTGCCCGGTCTGCGCATCAATCGCAACTTCGGCACACGCCGCCACGTAGCTGCCCTTCTCGAATCCGCCACCGATGCCGAAGCCGCGCTCGCGCGACGCTGCTTGCTTCCCCCAACCGAATTTCTGGGCCGCGGTTTCAAATACGGCGCGCAGGCGTTCGTCTTTCAGGTTCTTGAGCCGGAACTGGAGCGGGTCCATTCCGATGAGATGGGCGAGTTCGTCCATATGGCTCTCGCGCGAGAAGAAGTTCGCGGTAGCAGCGAGTCCTCGATATGAGCCCTGGCGCAAAGGCGGATTTTCGGTGGGATGAAATTCAATCTTTTTGTTGGCGACATGGTAAGGAGTGTCAATTGCCGCCGGGCCTGAGTTGTAGTTGTGAAATTCCCAGGCGAGCAATGTGCCGTCTGCCGCAACGCCGCTTTTGACTTCGATCATGCCGGCGGGACGGAAATACGCCCACGTGAACTCTTCGTCGCGGGTCCAAACAAGCTTCACGGGTTTGCCAGCGGCCTTGGCCAGCCGCGCGGCTTCAACCGCACACTCGCCGGTATGCTTGCCGCCGTAGGCGGAGCCAGTGTCCGGCACCATCACGCGCACTTGGTCTGGAGAAAGGTGAAATGCTTCGGCAAGCTGCTGCTTCACCGCGAACGGACGCTGCGTGCCGGTCCAGACTGTGAGCTTTCCGCCATTCCATTCCGCAACCGCGGCGCGCGGCTCAAGCGGAGCATGCTGGATGTAGGCGATCGTATAGGTCTGGGCGAGTGTCGTTACCGCGGCTTTCATGCCGTCCGACACAGAACCGCTCTCATGATTCGAACGCCCGCCGAAACCTCGGCTCTCACCCTGCTCCGGATGATCCTTGAGATATTGAAAGAGCTGTGCCTCTGAGATCTGCTGCGGGGAATTCCACTGCGCCTGCATCAAGGAAAGCGCCTGCTCAGCAGAAGCAAGAACGGGCGCAGCAACGCCGATGAAATCACCATCGCGGACGATCTTCACTCCGGGCAGCCTCTCCGCGCCATTGGCAGAGAACGAAGCCAGCATGCTGTTGAACGCGCTGGGACGAAGAACTTTGCCGTACATCATCCCGGGAAGCTGGAGGTCTGAAGTGTATTTGTGCGCGCCGATGACGAAGGCTCGGCCGTCAACTTTGGGCAGAGATGTGCCGGCAACCTGCCATTGCGCCGGAGGAATCAGCGGCGGGTCGCCAGCGATGACTTTTGTCAGTTTTTGTCCGTGTGTGAGCACTCCGTAGGAAACGCTCTGGCCGGTTTGCGGATTCGTGATTTCTCCGTTGTGCGCGGTCAACTTCTTGGCATCAGCGTTCCAGCGCTGTGCCGCCATTTCGATGAGCGCTTCGCGGGCTGCGGAAGATACGGTGCGCAATTCGGTTCCCATCTGCGGAGTGGTCCGGCTGCCGAAGGTCCCCATATCGAAGGGAACCTGGTCGGTATCGCCCATGACGAGGGTGATCGAAGAGGCAAGCGCGCGCAGTTCTTCCGCTACCTGCTGCGTGAGCGAGGTGCGGATGTTCTGGCCCATCTCGACCTTGCCGGTAAAGACCGTAATCTTCCCATCGCCGCCGATATGCAGCCAGGATGCAAGATCGTCAGGCACTTCGTGCTCCTGTGCGCGGCCGGACTCCTGCGGCACGACAGTCCGCGAGCAGAATCCCACCACCAGTCCTGCGCCGAGGAGCTTGAAGAGGTCACGCCGGTTCACGGTGAAGATGTGTTGCAAGGGTTCCACCAGATGCTGCTCTGCGTCTGGAGCGGTCGCCAACTTCTTCATGACCTCGCTCCTTGACCGGCCGCGCGATGGATCGCAGCGACAATACGCTGATAAGTCCCACAACGGCAGATGTTGCCGTTCATGTGCTGGATGATGTCCTGGTCAGTGGGGTGCGGCTTGGAGGCGAGCAGGGCGACACCGGACATGATCATCCCCGGCGTGCAGTAGCCGCATTGGAAAGCTTCTTCTTCAAGAAACGCTCGCTGCAGCGGATGCAGTTCGCCGTTGACCGAAACAGATTCAATGGTCTGGATCTTTTGGCCGGCGGCGGATTGCACGGGAGTGCGGCAGGAACGCACGGGACGGCCGTCCAGCAGCACGGTACAGGCGCCGCACTGGCCTTCGCCGCAGCCATATTTTGTTCCGGTGAGGCCAAGCTGGTTGCGCAGGACATAAAGCAACGGCTCAGAAGCAGCGGCTTCTACTTTGTGCTCGCTGCCGTTTACCAGGAGAGTGAGGGATGCCATAAGCCTCTAGATGCAGTTAGCAACAGCTTGCGTTGAGTACGCGCGGAAGATTCTAAATCTGAGCGGCAGGACGGTTCCAGCTCTGCTGTGTGCCGGCGGTTGAGTTCATGTGCGAGCGCAATGATGCGCCGCTTTCTCCCAACCTTCTTCGTTGGCATCCAAGCTCTCACCATGGAAGAAAGCAGCAGTCGTCGCAGCGCGCACCAGATTTTTGATCAAGTCATATCGAACGGCAGGGACGAACTCTCCCGGTCAACGGCGGCGCTGACTTTTTCGGGGCTGATCGGCGGCATCAGCATGGGGCTGACCGGCTTGGCAGTCGCGCTGGCCATCAGCTATCTGGGCAGCAGCCCGACCGCCGAGTTCATTGCCTTCATGTTCTATCCCGTCGGATTCATCGTGGTTGTGATTGGTCGAGCGCAACTCTTCACCGAGAACACGCTGTATCCCGTGGTGCTGATCCTTGACGAGCATAAGCACGTGCTGAATACGCTGCGGCTGTGGGGCACAGTTTTTGTGTCCAACGTTGCCGGGGCGATGTTTGTGGGCTGGTTGCTGATGCGGACCGGCGCGCTCCCGACGAACTTTGCCGACGCGCTCGCCGGGCTCGGCCTCAGTGCGGCGGCAGGACATTTCACGGTCATCTTCGCCAAAGGAGTCATCGGCGGATGGCTGATCGCGCTGGTAGCCTGGATGGTCACGGCGAGCCACTGGACAATCGGACAAGTCGTTGTCACATGGTTCTTGACCTTTATTGTCGGCGCGGGCCATTTTTCCCATTGCATCGCCAGCAGCGCGGAAATTGTCGCGGCGGTGATGTCCGGGCATCTGCATTTCGTCAATTACTTCCAGTGGCTGCTGCCGGCAACGCTGGGCAACATCGTCGGCGGCGTGGTGATCGTGAGCCTGCTCAACTACGGCCAGGTGCGGATCGGCTCAGGTGGAGAAGAAGACTGAGCTTCACATATAATCAGACGTTTTCTAATCCACTTTTGAGGGTTCCGTTATGGCCCAGTCCGCGATTGCGACGATCCCCGCGCTGAAAGACGTTTACTCCCAGCTCCGCAGCAGGATGGACAAAGCGGTAGAAGACTTCAGGACCAATCTGGCGGCTGCGCGCACCGGCCGCGCCTCCGTCCACATGCTGGATACGGTGCGTGTGGCCTACTACGGCTCAGAGATGCCGCTGAACCAGCTCTCTCAAGTCCATGCACCCGAAGCCCAGTTGCTCACGGTGCAGCCGTTTGATCCCAGCATCATGGCCGAAATTGAGAAAGCCATCCGCTCGGCAAACCTCGGATTGAATCCGCAGAATGATGGCAAGATCATCCGCATTCCTGTTCCTCCCCTTACCGAGGAGCGCCGCCGCGACATGGTAAAGAATTTGCACAAGATCCTGGAAGATCACCGGACTGCGATCCGCAACGTCCGCCGCGACGGTAACGACGCCATCAAGAAAGCGATGAAGGACAAGAAGATCACCGAAGACGACGAGAAGAAAGCACTCGACGAAGTGCAAAAGCTGACGGACGGGGAAATTAAGAAGATGGAAGAGATGTCAGCGGCCAAAGAAAAAGAATTGATGACGGTGTGAAGCGCCTCATCAACGCTTGCTGGCGGAACTATAATGATCGGCATGAAGAACGTGGTGCATGCCGCCTGCCCGCATGATTGCCCTGACGCCTGCGGAGTTCTGGTGACCGTTGAAGACGGCCGCGCGACGCGCATTCAGGGCGATCCCGCGCATCCGATCACGCGCGGATTTTTGTGCGCCAAAGTCACCAAGTATCTGGACCGCGTTTACTCTCCTGATCGGCTGCTCTATCCCATGCGCAGAGTCGCTCCCAAAGGCCAGGGCTCTGGCGATGCCCGCGATTTCGCGCAAATCTCCTGGGATGAAGCGCTGGATGAGATAGCAGCGAAATTCAAATCGATCTCGAGCGAGTTTGGTCCGGAGGCAATCCTTCCTTATTCCTACGCCGGGAACATGGGGATCCTGAGCTATGCCGGCATGTCTCATCGCTTCTTCTATCGGCTGGGCGCATCGCAACTGAACCGCACCATCTGTTCCGCGGCCGGAGGAGACGCGCTCAGCACCGTGATCGGCCGCAGGCTGGGAACGGAGCCGCAACAGTTCGCCGACTCGAAGTACATCATCGCCTGGGGCGCAAATATTCATGGGACCAACATCCACCTCTGGCCGTTCATCGAGGAAGCCCGGCGCAAAGGCGCGAAGCTGGTGGTGATTGATCCTTATAAGACGCGCACTGCCCGCTGCGCCGATTGGTATCTGCCGATCAATCCGGGAACCGACGTGGCGCTTGCGTTAGGGATGATGCACGTGATCATCAACGAAGGCTTGTACGATGCCGACTATGTTTCGCGCCACACAGTCGGCTTCGAGCAACTGAAAGAGCGCGCGCAGGAGTACCCGCCGGAGCGAGTGGCGCAATGGACTGGAATCGCGGCCGATGACATCCGCAAACTTGCTCGTGAATACGCAACTGTGCGACCGGCCGCCATTCGCGTGAACTACGGCGTGCAGCGCTCCCAAAACGGCGGCATGGCTGTCCGCGCTATCGGCATGCTGCCCTGCATTACCGGTTCATGGAAGGATGTCGGCGGCGGGCTGCAGCTTACTTTGAGCGCAACCTTTCCGCTGGACCGCCGCAGGATCGAGCGTCCGGACCTGATGACGAAGAGTCCGCTCGGCCGGCCCGCGCGCGTGGTCAACATGTCAGAGCTGGGGAAGGTTTTGACCACGCTCGATCATCCGCCGGTGAAGGCCATCTTTGTTTACAACTCCAATCCGGCAGTTGTTGCGCCCAACCATACGGACGTGATTCGCGGATTTCTGCGCCCCGATCTGTTCACCGTTGTTCACGAGCAGTTCTTTACTGACACAACGCGCTTCGCCGATATCGTCCTGCCGGCCACCACATTCTTTGAGCACAAAGATCTGTTGGGCTCTTACGGACACTGCTACGTGCAGGTTTCAAACCAGGCAATCGAAGCTCGGGGAGAGGCCAAATCCAATACTGATCTCTTCCACGATCTGGCCAAGCACATGGGCTTCACCGACGAGTGCTTCGACGAAAATGTGGACCAGATGATTGACCAGGCGCTTGCCGCCGACAGCGGCAAACTCGATTCCGCTGGATGGCTTGCCGGCATCACGCGCGAGCGGCTGGAGCAGGAAGGCCATGCTCATCTGAATTTTGGAAGCGAGCCGTTCCTTCCTTTTGCTAACGGCGGATTCACCACCGCAAGCGGCAAAGCCGAACTCTATAGTGAAGCCCTTGCCGCTCAGAGATTGGATCCCGTAGCGTCGTTTGTGCCGCCGACGGAGTCGCGGCACTCAGATAACGCGCGGCGCTTCCCGCTGGAGCTATTGGCAAGGAAGGCAGACAATTTTCTTAATTCAAGTTTCTGCAACGTGCCTTCCGTAAAGAAAATGGAAGATCCGGACCTGCTGGAGATCAACTCTCAAGATGCCGAACCGAGGGGAATCAAGGAAGGCGCCTGGGTGCGTGTTTTCAACGATCGCGGGGAAGTGCGGTTGCGGGCACATGTGAACGGAGCGGTCCAGCGCGGGGTGGTGGCGGCGCGGCTGAACTGGGCGAGTCTCGCACCGGATGGAAAAAGCGTCAATGCTCTCACTTCGGAGACTCTCACCGACATCGGCGCGGGCCCAACCTTCTATTCCTGCCTGGTGGAAGTCGAATCGGCGACGAAGCCGTAGGCAAGCTTCATCGCCCACGCAAAAAATTTTTGCAAGTTTCGCTGGTGAGCCCATTCCATGGTCAAGGAGAAGACTGTCTGTTGGGGCGGTCAGGTCTTTTCCGCAAGCTCGCAACGGATAACGGAGATTGGTAGCACTAGAGCAGTAACTCCCGTATAATCTGAGTTTTCCCCAACTTGCTCTGAGGGTACTCATATCTTGGTGTTCTTAAGAGAAGCCAGTGAGAAGTGCGCCCGGTTCATCCCCGCCGCGCTGGCTTTTGCATTCCTATTTTGCGGTCTGTTTCCCCAAGTTGCGCCGGCCCAGGAGCAGGCGGGGCAAATTATTCAAGACATTACGGTGGATGGAAACCGCAAGATTCCCAAAGAAACCATCCTCTCCCGCATCTACACCCGCGCGGGCGATATCTACGACCAGGCAGCTCTGGAACGCGATCTGCGATCCGTGTGGAACACCGGGTATTTCGATGATGTGCGGGTGGAGCGCGAGCAGACGGCCAAGGGATGGATCATCCACTTCTACGTGCGGGAAAAACCGAATATCCGAACCATTGATTACCACGGATTGAATTCGGTTTCGCAAAGCGATGTCCTGGATCGCTACAAGAAAATCAAAGTCGGCCTGACCGTCGACAGCCCGTACGACGCCACCAAAGTCATCCGCGCCAAGGTGGCGCTGCAACAACTCCTGGCCGAACATGGGCGCCAATTTGCCACGATTAACGTGGTGGTGCAGCAGATTCCGCCGGCGTCGGTAGCTGTTACGTTCAACGTGAAGGAAGGGCCAAAGATCAAAGTCGGAAAGATACGATTCCAGGGGAACAAGCATGTGCCCAGCCGCAAGTTGCGGGCTGCAATGAAGAATCTGCACGCGGTAGGAATCCCCAATTCGATTTTCCTGGAAGGTGTCTTCTCCAAAACGTTTGATTCGTCCAAGCTGGACGAAGACGCTGAGCGCGTGCGCGATGCGCTGCAGCACAATGGCTATTTCAAGGCCGTAGTCGGCGATCCTAAGACAAACCTGCGCACGATCAACGGCGGGTTCCATATTCCCTGGATTCAGAAACGCCCCGCCAAGGTTATGGACATCACGATTCCGATTGAGGAAGGCCAGCGCTACCGGCTGAAGGCAATCACCTTCAGAAACAGCAAAGTTTTCGGCAACAACACCAGGTATTTGCGCGCGCAATTTCCGATTAAAGACGGCGAGATCTTCGACACACACTCCATCGGCAAAGGCATCGAGAACCTGCGCAAGGCCTACGGCACCCTGGGGTACATCAACTTTTCCGCTGTGCCGACTCCAGATGTTGACGATGAGAAGAAGCTGATCACCTTGAACATCGATGTGGATGAAGGCAAGCCGTTCTTCGTGCGCCGCATCGAGTTTCAGGGCAACACCACTACCCGCGACCGCGTGATCCGCCGCGAACTGCTGGTGCAGGAAGGGCAGGTGTTCAACACGCAGTTGTGGGACATCAGCGTGCTTCGCTTAAACCAGCTCGATTATTTCCAGCCGCTCAAGCCGGAAGAAGACACGGAACGCAAGCTCAACGAGCAGGACGGCACGGTGGACCTGCTGGTGAAAGTAAAAGAAAAAGGCAAGAACAGCATCGGCCTTACGGGAGGGGTTAGCGGGTTGGAAGGCTCATTCATCGGCCTCAACTATCAGACCAACAATTTCCTCGGTCTGGGCGAAACGCTGCAGGTGCAGGCCAACGTGGGCAGTCTTTCGCGAGTCCTGCTGTTCGGCTTCACCGAGCCGTATATGTTCGATCGGCCGCTGCAACTTGGGTTTACGGTTTACAGCCGGCGCTTCGATTTCAATCAGGCGCAACAAGCATCAATCCTGGCAGGCCAGCAGCTCAATCTTCCGCAGTCCGTCTTGAACCAACTGCTCAACTACGATCAATCGAGCACGGGCTTCACAAGCTCTCTCAATTACGCCCTGGGACATTCCTTCAATCGGGTAGGAATCAACTACTCCTTCGACAACACCAGCATCCGGACCTTCAGCGACGCTTCGCGCAATCTGTTCCAGGTACTCAATTTCCGCAACATTTCCGGCCCCAACGCGTTGCAGGGAATCATCACCAGCTCGGTCACGCCCACGTTCGGCTTCAACACCATCGACAATCCGATCCGGCCGCACAAAGGCAAGAGTTTGTTTTTTTCGACCGAAGTCGCCGGACTGGGCGGAAACGTGCGGTTCTACCGGCCGCTGGTGTACTACACGCAATGGATTCCTACGGACCACCAGAACAGCTTTGGAATGCGGCTCCAGGGGAGTTTCATTAGCGGATTTGGCAGCACGGAAGCCCCACCGTACCAGCGCTTCTATATGGGAGGCGAGCAGGATTTGCGCGGCTTCGATATCCGCACTGTTTCGCCTTATGTCTTCGTGAGCACGGTCCAGAATTTCCCGCTTACCAATCCTGACGGCAGCCCGGTTCCGGTGGACCCGACCAACCCTCGCCGCGGCAGCGTGCAGGTTCCGATCCCGGTAAACAACATCACGCTCCCCGGCGGCGATACCTCTCTTGTGAGCAATTTTCAATACAACATCAAAGTCGTCGGGCCGGTGGTGATCGGGCCTTTTGCCGACTTCGGCATGGACTTCGTTACTCTGCCGTCGCAGTTGAAGATTGCCCCCGACGCCGTTTCCCAACTGAACAACACCGTCTTCGGATGTCCGGCCATTGGTGCAAACTTCCAGTGCACGGGCGGCTCGGGAATCCCCTTTAATTCGTCTCTGAACGTGGTTCCGGGAACGAACTATACGCCGCGCCTGTCCACCGGAATTGAACTTTCGGTCCTGCTGCCGATTGTGCAGCAACCGTTCCGGATTTATTACGCGTACAATCCGCTCACGCTGGATACGATTGTGAGGTCGCCGAGCCCGATTGTGCGCTCCATGTTCCCGCCGGGAGCCGCAGGCGATTTCACCTTCCAGCAGGCGATCGCAACGCTGGCGCCGGACTTCAAGCTGAGCGAGCCGAAGAAAACGTTCCGGTTCACGATCAGCACCACGTTTTAGGTGGAATGATTGTTTGACGCTATGTTGGGCACGGCCTATAATCACAAGCATTCGTCCCTTTCTGCATCCTACGCACTCATAAGCGGACCGTCTGTTAACCAGAGGCGCGCCGGTGGAGAAGCAGCAGTTTGGTCACAATCCTGAAGTAAACAAGATTCAAGGAGCACCATCAGCAATGTCAGGCACGTTTAAGAACAAATTTTTCGCTCTCGGCCTCGGGCTGAGCACACTCTTTACCGCGTCCTCTCTGGCGCAGGCAGCGGCAGCACCCGCCGCAGCACCCTCCGGTTCTTCCGCCGCAAGTCCCACGACGCCGGCGCCCAGCAAGATCGGGATCGTCAACATCCAGGAAGCCATCATTTCCACCAATGAAGGAAAGAAGGAACTGGAAGCGCTGCAGCAGAAGTTCAGCCCGAAGCAGGCCGAGCTTAAAAACATGAATGACGAAGTCGAGAACCTGAAGAAGACTTTCCAGGCGCAGAGTGACAAGCTCAACGACGAGGAGCGGAACACGCGCGCGAAAGAGATTGAGGCAAAGCAGAAGAGCTTGCAGCGCAGCTACGAAGACGCGCAAAACGATTTTCAGCAGGCTGAGCAGGAGATGATCAACCGCATCGGCGGGAAGATGCTCGCGACTTTGGAAAAGTACGCCAAAGCCAATGGCTATGCGGTTGTGCTCGATGTTTCCAATCCGCAGACGCCAGTGTTGTGGGCCAACCAGGGAACCGTGATCACCAAAGAACTGGTTGATGCTTACAACACCTCAAATCCTTCGGCCGCTCCGGCAGCCAAGCCCGCCACCGGCGCTGCAGCGCATCCGGTGGCGCCACGTCCGCATACCACCGCGACACCAAAGAAGCCGTAATAGTTCCGCAGAATTCCGCGCAAATGGCCGCCTGAAAGGCGGCCATTTTTGTTGCTTCGAACAGCAATTTGCGGAACATCCCTGCATACCTTCGGTGTCCATTTCTTCACCGGAGGCGATATGTTCACGGAAACCCTTCTTGATTCCTCACCACGAGTTCACAAACGGAAACGCTGGCCGATGGCGGTTGCGTTCACACTGGAAGCGGCCGCAGCAGGGCTCGCGATTTTGTTGCCGCTGCTCTCCACAGGAGTGATTCCGGTCCACGCGCATCTTTCCATTACCGCGCCGCTGCCCAGCGTTCCCATCATGGAGCGAAACTCCAACACAAGCACTCGAAATGCGAAGCAGCCACAGGGAACCATGGTGGTTCAGCTTGTGGAGCATCCGAATGCTGTGGCGTTCGGGCGACCCTCGAACATTGCGTCAGAACCGGCGGCTATTGCCCCAAGCGGGGTTAGCGGGCCGAACGGAATTCCCGGCAGCTTCATGGAAGGAAATTACGTTCCGCCACAACCTCCTGCTCCAGAGCGGCCGCGGCGGATTTCTGTGCTCTCGGAAGCTCTGCTGGTGAAGAAAGTTGAACCGATTTACCCGCATGTTGCAATCGTTGCGGGAATTTCCGGAGCGGTGAAGTTGCACGCGATCATAGGAACGGACGGATCGATTGAAGATCTCAACGTTGTGGCAGGCCATCCGCTGCTTGCAGATGCGGCGCTGGACGCGGTTCGGCAGTGGCGCTACAAGCCATATGTGCTCAATGGGCGGCCAATCGAAGTCGAGACATTCATTACTGTGGTGTTCCGCAGGCCGGGGCAGTGAATTTTAATGAAGATGCCCCTTAATCCTGTGGAAAAAATTGTGCAATTCGTGAGTAGGCAACAGGTTCTCAAGTAATTTATATGCGAAAAAGCCGGGTTTGCACAAAAGAGTTGCAAGCCGCCAACTTATTGATTCAAAGCTGGTTACCGATCTAGGGTTAGCCACGGATAAGGCGTGACTCGAGCCACGGTGAGCAACAGATTGGATCTAAAGGATTTGCACAGATCCCGAAAGCAACTTCTCGGCAGATTAAGCATCGCTCAAGCGCCTTCGCCGACCTTGAGCACGGCAAGGAACGCTTCTTGCGGGATGTCCACTTTGCCGATGCGCTTCATCCGCTTCTTGCCCTCTTTCTGTTTTTCCAACAGTTTGCGCTTTCGGGTGATGTCTCCGCCGTAGCACTTGGCCAGGACGTTCTTGCGCATGGCGGGAACCGTTTCGCGGGCGATGATCTTGGCTCCGATGGAAGCCTGAATGGCAACTTCAAACATCTGGCGCGGGATCAGCTCTTTCATCTTGGCGGTAAGCGCACGTCCGCGGTCATAAGCAAAGTCGCGGTGCACGATAAGCGAGAGAGCATCCACGGGGTCGCCGGAAACAAGAATATCGAGCTTCACCATGGGCGATTCCCAACAGCCTGAGAGATGATAGTCGAGCGAGGCATAACCACGCGAAATGGATTTGAGGCGGTCGTAAAAATCGAGAACGATTTCGTTGAGCGGCAGTTCGTAGGTGAGCATCACTCGGGAAGCGCTCACGTATTCAAAACCTTTCTGCCGGCCTCGCTTCTCTTCCACCAGTTTCAGAATTCCGCCCACATACTCTTCATTGGTAAGGATGGTAGCGAGAATCACCGGCTCTTCGACTTTCGCAATCTCGCTCTGTGAAGGCCAACGCGACGGATTATCCACATCAACCAGTTCGCCGTCAGTCTTCGTGATCTTGTAGCGCACGCCCGGCGCGGTGGTAATCAGGTCGAGATCGAACTCGCGTTCCAGCCGCTCCTGGATAATTTCCATGTGCAGCAGGCCAAGGAACCCGCAGCGAAAGCCGAAACCCAACGCAGCGGAACTTTCCGGCTCAAAGAAAAATGACGAGTCGTTAAGCCGCAGCTTTTCGAGAGCTTCGCGCAACGCTGTGTGTTCGTGAGCGTCCACGGTATAGAGGCCGGCGAACACCATCGGCTTGATCTCTTCAAAGCCGGGCAGCGGCTCGATGGCAGGTGAAGAATCGTCAGTAATGGTATCGCCGATCTTGGTTTCCGCTACGTTCTTGATATTGGCGATCATGAAACCGACTTCACCGGCAGAGAGTTCGTCGATCTCCACGGACTTAGGCGTAAGCACGCCTAGGGTTTCCACGTCGAAGGTCCTTCCGTTCGACCATAAGCGGATCTTCATCCCTTTGCGCAGCTTGCCTTCAACGATCCGGGTGAGCACGATAACGCCACGATAGGGATCGAACCAGGAATCGAAGATGAGCGCCTGGAGGCGGTTTTCCGGATTACCCTTGGGCGGAGGAAGCCGGTGAACGATGGCTTCCAGCACTTCAGGAACGCCCAGCCCCGTTTTCGCGCTTACCAGCAGCGCCTTATCAGCGTCGAGTCCTACCGCCTGCTCGATCATTTCTTTCACGCGCGGAACTTCGGCGCTGGGAAGGTCAATTTTGTTGATGACAGGGATAATATCCAGCCCGTTGTTGATGGCTAGATAGGCGTTGGCCAGGGTCTGCGCTTCCACACCCTGCGAAGCGTCCACCACCAGCAGCGCGCCTTCGCACGAGGCCAGCGAGCGCGAGACTTCGTAAGAAAAATCCACGTGACCGGGAGTATCGATGAGGTTGAGCTGGTACTCATCGCCGCTGTGGGCGACATATCGCATGCGGACCGCATGTGCTTTGATGGTGATGCCGCGCTCCCGCTCCAGGTCCATCGCATCCAGCACCTGCTCCTGCATTTCGCGCTGGGAAACCGCCCCGGTCAGCTCGAGCAGACGGTCAGAGAGCGTGCTCTTCCCATGATCAATATGGGCGATGATGGCAAAATTGCGGATGTGCAGGCGGTCCATGCGGATAGCGCGTAGTCTCTTATTTTAACATCCGCTTCTCAGCGGCTATTCGTAGGCGAGCGCATCAATCGGGTCCTTCTCGGCAGCTTTGTAAGCGGGATAGAGCGCGCCCAGCAATGCGCCGATGATGGCAACAGCAGTGGCACGAAGCATCCAGCCGGCGGTGAATTGCACCGGACGGGTCGGGTCGCTGTGATGGATGGCTGCGCCGGCAATCAGGCTGACAATGATCCCGACAATAACGCCGGCGATAGCCAGCAGCAGAGTCTCGCGCAGAATCACGCGAACGATGTAGAGCTTGGAAGCGCCCAGCGATTTCAGGATGCCGATTTCCCGCGTTCGCTCCATTACGGCCGTGTACATGGATTGGAAGATGACCAGGAAGCCAATGATGACCGAGATCGCCATCACGAAGTTGATGAATTTCGAGAGCATGGGAATGTGGTCGGGAGCGAGCAGGCTCACGACATCGCGCATGGTCATGATGCTGTACTCGGACATGCCAGGGATGTCGTGAAACTCCTTCACGGCGAGTTGGGCGTGACTGGGCTCGTCCAGCTTCACGTAAAAGGCTGACGCTTTGCCGGGAGCATCAATCAGCTCCTGCATGGTGGTGATGGGGATAAAGCGGCGGGCGCCGCGGCCGTTTTGCACAATCCCGCACACCCGGAATTTGTGATTGAACAAGTCTATGCTGGCGCCAACTTTGACTTTGTTGCCGGAAGCGAAATAGTCGTCCACCATCATGTCGTCCGGGCCCTGGAATGGGCCGCCTTCGATAAAGCGGAACGGCCCGCCGACGGATTCAAACGATTTGAGATCGATGCCGTAAATGATCTCGATGTTGGTGGTTGAAGTCACGTGCATGGCCACCGGAGTTACGGCCGCGACGTGGGGTTGTTTCGCCAGAACGTCGGCAACTTTCACCGGCACGGAAGCGCTGTTGAACGCGTTCATCATGGAGGAGCCAGGCGGACGCACGAGCACATCTGCGCCTATCCCTTCCTGGCGGGTACGCGTGTCGTTCAGGACTCCAATGGCAAAGCCCACGATCAGGAGAATCAGAATGACTTCAATCGCAACCGCCAGAATGCTAATGGCAGAGCGAATGGGCCGGTACGCCAGATTGGAAAGCACCATCTTATTCATGGAAGAAGAGTTCCCCCTCGTGTCTTACTCGGGCGGCCGGCCCTGGCCAACCGGAGGCATGGGCTGCGTTTGCGCGCTGGTGTTCTTGTTGTCCACGTTGATCAGCTTCGAGCCGGGCGGCTGCGTCAACACGAACTGCTGGTCAGTAAGCGGTTCATTCAGCGTGAGCCTGGTGACGTTCAAAGTGATAGCGTATTCCTCAATGGGCCTCTGGATCTCGATCCGGCTGGGAAACATGATGCCGCCGTGGTCGGCAAAATCTTCGTAGTCAGCGAAGGTTGCGATTGCGCCCGTGCGATTGTAGATGTATTGCTCATGCGGTAGCAGATCAATGCGGCTGAACACGATCTTGCGTGAGAGATACCAGCCCTGCTCGTCTTTGCGGACCACCACGACAACGTAGTCCGGCGCAATCGCCTGCTTGTGGGTCTTGGGATCGCGCACCATCTCCGTGCTGTTTTCCAGCACCGCAATCTCGTTTTCCGGATCGATGGGACGGAGCAGCAGAGCGTCAAAAATATGCTGGGGGCGCAGGTTTTCCAGAGGCTGGCTGGAGGGCTTTCCCGTCTGCCGGTTTGAGCCAACGTAAAATTTGCTGGTGGGCGGGATGGAAAGCTCAAACGAGGTCCCGTTACTTACCATGTCAAACAGCCGGTTGCGCACTACGGGCACCAAGCCGATCATACGCAACATGCCAGGCTTCCGCACCAGCACATAGCCGCTGACTTCGCGGTAGTCGGTGACCTTGCCCTTCTTCTCTCCGCCGGTGGAAGCGTCAATATTTACGTCGGCCTTGAGCGTGTGCAGCTTTTCCGCGCTGGAATCGATGACGGCCAGCAACTGCTGCAGCGGCGCTTCTTTGAGCGGGGCGGTCGTCATGGTCCGGGGAACGTTCCGCGAACTGCGGAAGAGACACCCGGTGAGCGGCAACAGAGAAAAAATAAGAATGAAAGCTCTGAGCTTGGAAACTCTAAACCTGGAAACAACGTGCATGCCTGAGGATTCCCGCAAAATAGGATTCA
>DATEGH010000196.1:0-12017 GCA_035280185.1 Terriglobales bacterium | reverse complement strand
AGCGCACCTAGCGCCCAGGCGGCATTCTTGCGGGCTTCCGCTTCCGGAGAAGTCTTCAGCACGCGAATTAGCGGTTCGATGGCGGAATGGCCGATGTTGACGAGCGCAGCCGCAGCTTCTTCCCCTACCGTCATCTTTTGCAGAATGGTTCTGGAACGGTACTGCGCCGGATTCACTTCGCTGGCATCTCCCAGCAACGCCAGGAGCGGATCAATAGCCGGCGTGGCAGCCGCTTTTTGCTGGCCCAGCCAGTACGCCGCTGCGGCCTTGTCCTGGGAAGTCCCGGTCTTGAGCAGTGCAATATGACGGGTAAGCGCTTCAGTACCGCGAGTGGCGGGAGTAGCCGCACGACGCGGTCCAAAGCCCGCAAACGAAAAGATCGCGATACCTAATCCAAGGACAACGCCTGTTTTGCGCAGCTCGTTCATAGGGGAGCACTCCTTGCAATCTAGTGAGCTCGGCAAATCCGCCGCTGGCTATCAACTAAAAGGCAAGTTTTGTGCCGAAAGGAAACAGGAGCTAAGTCTTTGAAAAAATTCGATCAACTGAATCGATAAGAAGTTGCTAATGGACTTCCGCTGTTCGCTTGCGCATGGCGCTGTTCGGAAACGAACAGCAGAGAAGAGGCACAAACATTTGACTGAGCAGGAAGAGTTTTGGGCAAATCGACCCCGGAAGCGACTACATAAAGGGACTCTTCAACTGAGCTTCATTCTCGGCGAGGTATGCGGCCGGCGGTTGCGCCAAAGGCTGCTCAAGCTCAGGCAAAGCAATCGCCGTGAGTCTTGGAGCCTTTGCGGCGTTACAAAGACCTGTAGTAACGGCATCCCGCAGATGCCCTTTAATCAGGTCCGTATCGATGAGCAGCTCGCTGCCGGCGCGCTGATAAAGCGACAGCGTTCCTACCGGTGAACCTTCACTGGTGGTGAGTTCCAGCTTTAAGACAACTTCTTCCGGAGTCACTTTCCAGAAATGCTTCACTGCCCCATGCCGCCAGGGAGCAACAAAAGAGCTCTCGGAAGCCAGCCCATCAGTCACGGTGATTTCAAATCCGTCAAAATCGTCGCGCAAACAGGATTCCAGAATCTTTAGCAGCGTGCGCGAGTCGTGCGTTGCTTCCAGACGTGCAGCAGCTTTACGGACGGCGATGTTGCGAGCAAAGACTTCCCGTTGCTGCGCCACACGCTTCCATAGCCGCCGGAATTCCGTGAATTCGTGATAATCAAGCTTGCGCATGCCGAAGAAGACGGCCAGCACCAGAAGGCCGATCGCTGGAAGAACAATCGCATTCGTACCTCGCACCAGGAGAAGGCTCAGCAACGCGCAGCTTCCAGAAAACGCATAGAGAATCCATACCACCTGACGCTGCGTAAGCCCCAGTTCCAGCAGCTTGTGGTGGATGTGCTCGCGGTCGGCGCCAAAGAGCGAGTGTCCGCTCAGGAAACGCCGTGCCACACTGACCACAACATCCGTAAGCGGCAGCGCGAACGCGATCAAGGGAACAAAAACGCTATTGAGCGTGGACTTTTGCTGTTGCGCTTCCGCCAGAACCAGCCCGCTGAGCATGAATCCTACAAACAGGCTTCCTCCGTCACCCAGGAAAATCGACGCGGGATTAAAGTTGAAGATCAAAAAGCCAACCACGCTGCCAGCCAGAACCGTAGTGGAAAACGCGACCCCCTGCGTGCTTGCGAGAGCCAGGCTGAAAATGGTTACCATGGAGAACAGAGCAGCACCCGCGGCGAGCCCGTCGAGCCCATCAATCAAGTTGATGGCGTTGCAGATCAGCACCACCCAGAACGTGGTCAGGAGCCAGCACAGAAGCTTGCCTGTTCCCGGAGCAAACACATGGGAAGTACACAGGCCAAAGTGAATGCCGGAGAAGTAAAGAGCTGTGGCGCCGCCGACTTGGACCGCCAGCTTCGTCCAGGCGGAGAGAGTTCGCAGATCGTCAATCAGTCCCACCGCAAAGAGCGCCAGCGAGATCAGAGCGATGCGCGACACCACCGGGCTAGTCAGTCTGGCCATCCATCCTTGCGAGCCAGCGAGCAGACACACGCCGTAAATCGCCGAAAAGGTCATGTAAACCGCGACGCCACCGAGACGCGGAGTGGGGGTAGTGTGAATGTGCCGGAAAGCAGGGTTCGCCATTGCCAGGCGACATCGCCGGGCAACGTTGCGAACGCACCAGGTGGCAAGCGCCGATGCGATTACACTTACCGCAAAACTGAAGACGTACTGAAACATCCCGCGAACGCTCTATCCCTCGCTGCTGAACAAAAGTGATTAAGATGTCCTGGTTTGTTCGCATCATAGCAATCGTTTGTCTCTGTCCGGAATTGAGAAAAACACTTACGGAATTACCTTAGTGTGCCGGGAAAATTCCGAGTACTTAGGTAACTGAGGGCGGGAATTGAGGGATTCTAATCAATTGTGCGGTTGGCTGAGGGCACATGTGCAAAGTGTGCGATGTCAGGAGTGGTCGCCGAATCGACGCGGCGCCCCAGAAGTTCCAGGTAAAGGTCTCGCATTTCATCCACCAGGCGACTAGCGGCAAAGCGCTCGCGGACAAACTGCCGGCCCCGGGCACCCATCGCGTTCGACTGTGCCCTGTGTGCCGCCATCTCTCGAATCGCGTAGAGCAGGGCATCAGCATGGCGCGGGGTCAGATAGCCATTCCCTGCTTTCAATCCGAATTCTCCTGGCAACGGAAGGCATTCACCTGCGGCGAGGTCCCGTACTCCGCCCACATCAGTTGAGACGAATGGAAGGCCGGCAGCCATGGCCTCGATCAGGGCGGTCGGTGTCCCTTCGTTGCGCGAAGTGAGAATTGCCGCATCGGCCGCCTGCCAGATCAGGTCCATGTCTTTCTGCCAGCCCAAAAGGCGCACGTTATCACAGCCCTTTGTCAATCCTTCTAGCACCGGTCGCTCTTCACCATCGCCCACAACCAGGAAGCGCGCCGGGCTTGAAAATTTATATGCGGCTCGAACGGTCTCAGCCAGGAGGCGGACGTCCTTCACTGGCGCCATGCGTCCCGCCCAGACCAGAACAAATTCGTGAGGTTGAAAGCCGAAATGGCGCCGCGCTGCATTGCGCTGCTCAGGAGAGAATTCAGGGAAGTGGAACCCGTTCTGCACGACCGTGATCTTGCCGGCCGGCGCGACCCCATATTTCCGGCTCAACTCGCTACGCTGCGACTCTGAAATTGCCACAATCCGAGATGTAACTTTCGCCAACAGGCGTTCAATTCTCAGGAACAACCGGGTCTTGCGCTCGCTGAAGTATCCGTGAAAGACATGGCCGTGATAGGTATGAACCGTCACCGGAACACCGGCGAGCCATCCCGCAGCGCGTCCGAGCGCGCCCGCCTTGGCGGTATGAGTATGGAGAATCTGTGGCCTTTCGCGGCGCAAGATCCGCCACAATTGGAACAAAGCTTTCAAGTCAGATAATGCGATCTCGCGCGACATTTCAGGCAGACGGTAAACGTCCTGCTCGGACGAGAGCAGATACGCCATGTCATGCTCGCCCGGGCACGGACTGCCACAGATCAAGCGCGTCTCAAAGTCACGGCGGAGTTCCTCATGCAAAAGGCACGCATTGCGCGCAGGGCCGCTCACCAGCCGCCCGATAATGCGGACGATCTTGGGCCGTTTTTTCGCCTCTGGTAGTTCTTGGTTCATGAGGAAGTTCAGATCTCAGCTTACTCGGGCACGCATGCGAGGAGAATAAGCTAGACTGCTTATTTCGCAGCCGTCAGGCCCAGGACTAGTGAATCAATCGCCCTGCGGCGCTCGTTTTAAGTTTTGTAAGGGCCGCTACTCGCAGCCCGAATAGAGCATCCAACTCAGTATCGCTACGGAAACTTCAGGAGCAAGTATGAAGCAAGTCTGGAATTGGGTTTTTGCGGTCCTATTGGCGATCGGCTGTGTCTCTGCGAGCAACGCGCAGAACACGAGTTCTTCAAGCGCGAACCAGAAGCTGCACGATCGCATTGTGCGCGAAGTCCACCATCAACTGGTGATGATTCCCCAATTGAGCATATTCGACAACCTGGCGTACAAGGTCGACGGCAGCAACGTGACCTTGCTTGGGCAGGTGGTGAACCCGGTTATAAAGAATGAAGCTGAGTCGGCCGTCAAAGGAATTGAGGGCGTGGAGAATGTCAATAACCAAATTGAGGTGCTGCCGCCATCGCCCAACGACGACCGCATTCGCCGGCAGGTAGCGCGAGCAATCTTCAATGACAATAGCTTGTTTCGTTACTCGATGGGAGCGGTGCCGCCAATCCACATTGTTGTGAAGGGCGGACATGTGACACTCGAAGGCGTCGTCAGCAGTCAGGCGGATAAAAATCGGGCCGGTATTAAGGCCAACGGTGTACCCGGTGTGTTCTCGGTAACAAATAATTTGCAGGTGGAGAACGCTAGAGAATCCAAGAAGTAATATTGCGAACCAAAGAGGAAATGGGGAGGCGAGTTGCCTCCTCTTTTTTGCTTTAGCGGCGTGCCACTTTTCCTTGCCCCAGGCAGGTTGACGCGCGGCCATCCTCCGCAGAGCGAAGGTTATGCTGATCATCGGAGCAGTAGGCCGAGCCTTGGCCGCTGATTGGTTCGGCGGAGATTCGAAAATTCTTCACCGGCTTGCCTTGGCATCCCACTAAGGAGAAGCGATAGCCGTTGTAAACACCGCTGCGAAATTCCGGCGCCATGAAAGTATAGGGCTCGCCATTGTCCAATCCGTGGCCGATATTGATGAGATCAGCCATCGAGCAAGTGTAGCCCGCATCCGGGTGCTTTTGCGCAAACTGATCTTCTGCAAGCGTCACCAGACGGACTGCGCGAAACGCCGACATTTTTGAAGCTTCAGGCTGAGAACTCTGCGCTGGCGATTGAGGCTGTTTTTCTGCCGCCACTGCGGTATTGATGACATCTGAACTCCACCAGGATTTGTCGAAGATCCGTGGATCGCCTACGGGAACTCGCGCGCTTACCGTTACGGCATCAACACGCCAGATTCCTTGCTGCACTTTAAGCGAGAGGCGAAAGCCAAAGCCTATGGGTGTTGGCTGCTCAATGCCGCTGCGGTAGGAATGTAGTGAGAGGTCAAGGTCGTCCTCATCACCGCGGGCGTTATCGGCATCAATATGGATTTCCAGCCGCTCGTGGGTACTGTTGTTGTGCAGGGCAAAGAGAATTGGACCGTAATCGAAGGCGTCGAACTTCTGCTCCTTGCCGCTCTGGATCAGGCTCAGTGTCTGAAGTGGCGCAAGTTCTCCATTCAGCGAGTTCCTTCGCAACTCCTCAACTTTCTTTTGCACTTCCACAGTGAGATGCCGAACGAATTTGTCTTCTCCTCCGGTGAACATCTCAATGAGCGCCTGACGCGGAGACTGAAGCGCAATTTCGGGCTTTTGCTGGGCAGGAGCGTACGCTGCCAAGGCTGGCAACAATGCTGCAAAAAAGCGGAATCTTCGGAGTGATATCAAGACTTGTCCCGAGCTCTCCCGGAAAAGCAAGGAGCGTTAGGGCAGAGTTTGCACCTTTTGCCGGGATTGCAAAAGTGACTTTAGGACGATGCCACAGCGGCAGACGAGCCTTAGACTGCGCGGTTGAGCTTCACCGTATTCAAGACGGAGACCGGCTGAGGCGTAGAAACCTCCATCCGGGCGCCGCAAGCCGAGCAGTAAACGGTCCCGGTGTGCTCAACAACGGCAGGAACCGTGCGGAATTTCCGCAGGCATTTAGGACACTTGACGTCAATGATCGTTACCAACGGGGAACCCTGTTCCAATGGAATTCTTGTTTTGGGACTTAACAACCGAATCACCACACCTAAAAAGCTTACCATCCGTCCGCTTGAAGCTGAGCGGCGTTTTCAATGAATTACAAGACTTGACGTTCAGCGGGCAATGCCGTTGCTGGCCACCACGCGGGCGACAGCCAACATTGCAATTGCCTGGGCCGAGGTGTCGCGCAACTTCTGGGCGCGGACCAGCGCATTGATGGAGTCTACCTGGGCGGCCGCCTCGCCGACCTCCTGCACCAGAGCGGCCGTGTTGGTTTCGGGAGTGCGCTTGTCCCATGCTTCATCAACCGCCGCAAAGGCAATATCGAAGTATTTGGCCGCCTGCTGCTTCTGTCCGGCGGTGCCGACGGCGAAACCGTGGGCGGCAGCTTCACGAGCGCGCTGGCGGGCAGGAAGTTTTCTCAGTTTATCGCTTTCATCAATACCGTTGTCCTTCATCGCCTCCAGGACAGAAACGGTCTCTTCCTGCGGTCGCTGAATTTCCCGCTCCGGGCCGGCGTTCTGGATGACAGAATTGGCGACAACATCGGTGCTGAGCGCCTTCTGGTATGCCTCATCACCGAGAGACTGCTGCATGGAGCCGCTGGTAATCCGGATTGCCATTCCACGCATGGGCGAGTCTTCCAGCTTTCCCAGCCAATCCAGCAGTTCAAGGCCTGCTTTCTGGGCAACGTCCTTGTTCACTTGGGGAGCCATTTGGGCGTACATGGCGGCAAAATTCTCTGCCTCGTTCTTGTAATCCGTCGGGTCGGGCAGCGAGGCGAACATACGGTCAAAGTGTTCCTGCGACCAAGGAGAGCCATCGCCGTGGGCTTCCATGGCCGCCATGAGCGCTCGCGACGGAATTACGTTCTTCTGCATCGCAGTATCAAGCTTGCGTGAAACGGAATCCAGGGTCTGCTTGGAACAGGACGTGAGTGCGCCGATGAGGGACTGCTCTGCCTGCAGCGCGGAAGCGGGCGGAAGATTCTCGACAAAGTTCTCAGCGGAATTGCAGTCCGCCTGGCCGGTGGACATCATTGACACTGCGGGAGTCTGGCCGACATTGATGAGGTCGCTTTCGATGCGAACGCCTTCACGCCAGAAATTCTTCGCCATTTTGCGGTCGATGGTCGCAACCACATCGGCCGCCGTCGAGAGCACGCGGAGCCGGTCCTGCGGATCGGGCTGCGGCAAAGCCACGGCCATTTGCACCGTATCAATCACAAACTTCTGCTGTGGGGTGAGCTTCGCAGCGGGCCGCTTCTGCTGAGGATTGTTTGAGGCTCTCAGCGCCGGCGTCTGCGCGATGGCGCCCAGAGACAAAGCAAAAATCACACCTACGCTCAAGAGCCTCTTCATGCTCTGCAATTACAAACTCCAGTTGTTGTTTGGTTGTCCTTCGACGGACTCATCAGAGGCTACCGAAGCATCTATTCTGCTTCAACCGGAAATGAGGGACAGCACAAAAAAGTTGAACCGCAGTATTACATTATCCTCTTACTCCTCGCGAGGAAGCTTTTCATCTCAGGGACTTGCGCAAGCGGACCTTAACACTCGCTCCTGCCGCTTGCGGCGCGCAGTTCGGCGACGATCTCCGCGGCCGCCTTGCGGGCCTCATCGGCGCGATCAACTGGGAAGGAAATAGCACCAACACGGGCATGCCCGCCGCCGCCGTAGCGTTCACAAATGGACGCCAGGTTCATCATGGCAGTATTTTTGGTCCAAGGGTTGGAGCCCACTGCCACTTTCACACGAAAACTGCTGCTGCTCAGGCCCACGCTATAGACCGACTCCGGATGCAGATAGTAGGGAATGAATTTGTTATAGCCCTCAAGATCGTAGTCTGTAATGTCGAAATAAATGGTGGACTGCCGGCATTCCGAGCGGTCACGAATGATCTCAATGGACTTGCGATGGCGCTCCAGCAACGGGGGCAGCAGGCCGGCGACGAACGGCTCTTCCAGCACTTGGGCCAGCGGCTCGCGCACCAGGCACGGAATCAGCCGCGGCAGGAACTCAGGATCCTGGGTGGATTCGATTGCCATGGTGAGTTTCATGGCAGGTTCGGCCATCTCGACTGCCTGCTGCGGGCTGGCGAACTGGGCGCCATCAATGATGTCCGCCCACTTGATCAGTTCCGACACAGGTCCGGCGTTAAAGCCGAATTTTTTTTCCGCCACATGGGCAATGAACTTGGTGCACGACTTGAAGTCTGGATCGTAGAACTTTTGCTTCTTGTCGCTGTTGCGGTAGTGCTCGGCGTCTTGCGGCGTTAGAAACGCGCTTAGATGATGGTCAAACCACCAGGTGATGCGAGGAGAAGGGGAATACTTGAAGTCCACAATGGCGTTTTCATCGCCGGTAAAGTCGGCTTCGTTGAATAGCGCTCCGGCGCGGTGGACCAGACCGCTGAACTGGAATTCAGCCTCAGGGTGGATGCGTTCGCGGTAGAAGCGCGAAAACAACGCCGCTGACGCCGTACCATCAAAACATTTTCCGTGATAAAAGACGCGAACTTTCACCTGGCCTCTTGAAGATTGCAGAAGAGCAAAATCGCAAAACTACTAGAAATGACATTGCGACAGGCTTCTGTCAAGCGGTCGCGATAGATAGACATGCTGAGGCAGGCTATTTGTAAATGGAAACCTGGGGCTTCGGCTTCTGGAGTTTGATTGTGATCTCGGTTCCGGGCTGCTTGATCTCAAAATCTTCCCCATAGGTCCTAAACCCGCGAGCGATCACCTGGACGCGCACTTTACCATAGGGAATGCCATCGGTTTCAGCTTTGCCATCCTCATGAGTCTTGAGCTCAAGGCCTTCCTGCTTCTCGTTGCCGGATTTATTCAGTACGTGCAGCACGACTTCAGCGTTTCTTACCGGTTTGCCGTTCTCTTCCCGCACAACCGTAAGGCTGATCTTGCCCGTCGGGGGCTCGTCATTCGAATTCGGCTGCTGCGCAAGAGCCGGGATCGCAAACAGAACAAGGAGGAAAACGCATCGCAAAAGGTGAGTCATAGAACTCATTATTGTACAGGTGTCTTAGTGCTGGGGAGGAAACCTCGAGCGGCCGTGCCAAGGACCGCTGCACGGAGGTTGGAAACAGGACATCGGAAAACGATGCACGTTGGTAACCTGGATAGAAAGGATGCTCCAACTGTGAGTATCGAGCAGGAGTTTAAGTCATTTGCAATGAATTACTTGCACGCCTTTGGAGCCGGGGGCGCGCACGCTCCGGATGTTCTTGAAATCCAAATCGTAGGGACAATCACTTAAGCTTGCTTCCCCTGTCCTGCCGGTTATTGAACTTACCTTTTCCACAGACTTACTCTCGATCTTGATGTTTTAGCAGAATTTCCTTTGTGAGGTCTGATTGAGCCAGAGGAGTGTTGTTGACGTGCCGTTCCGCAAACAACAAATTGGATTTAGCCTCATCGAGCTCGTGGTAGTTCTTGCCATTTTGATGACGGCAGCAGCAGTAGCAGTCATGAACGTGAGCGGCGCGGTGCGCAATTCTCATGTCGAGACGGCATATGACACAGTTTTAATGCAACTGCGATATGCCCGCCAGAGCGCGATCGACAAACGCGCTGTCTGCATAGCGACCTTCACTGCTCCCCAGACACTCACCATCAGCCTGGTCTTCAACGATGGTACGCCGCCGCAGACTCAAGTCACGCCTTTGCCAAATGACGTGCAGTTCGCCATCGTGAACGGAATCCCCACCACCCCGGCCGGCGCGCCCGATGGCATCGGGACTGGAACCGTAGTGATCGATTTCAATCGCATCAACGGCGGAGGGGGCAACACGATTTACTTCCAGCCCGATGGATCGGCGGTGAACGCGACCGGCCAGATTAACGACGGCGTGGTCTATCTGGCTCGCCCTGGTGAATTGATGTCGTCACGCGCAATTACGCTTCTGGGAACAACTGGCCGTTTGAAGGGATGGCGGCTGAACACGATAGCGGGAGGCAGAGTGGCATGGCGATAAAGCGCAAACGTGCGATGCAGGGCTTTACGCTGGTTGAGGTCATGGTGGCTGCGGTGGTCATGGCTGTGGGGCTGCTTAGCGCATTATCGCTGTTTGCTTACAGCCTCAGCACGCTGCAAACGGCCCAAGAGGATCTCATCGCGCGGCAGAAATCAAAGGAAGGCTTGGAAAGTGTCTTCAACGCCAGAGATTCCGCGCAGATTACGTTCGATCAAATCAAGAACATTTCCCAAGGTGGAATCTTTGTAGATGGCTTCGCGCCGATCTACGAACCTCCCGGCGCTGATGGGATTGCCAACACCAATGACGACTCCAACACCGGCGGCTCCCAGATTGATTACATCCAGCTTCCAGGCCCGGATGGAATTCTGGGGACTCCAGACGATGTTCGTCAGAATCTCACCAACTTCCAGAGGCAGATCGCAATTACACCGGTCCTGATCGCCGGCACGGGTAATGAAAATCCTAATCTTCGGCTGGTCACCGTCACCGTGCGCTACATCGTTCCTCAATTCGGACAACACTCCTACACGGTGAGCGCGTACATATCAAAGTTTCGCTAAGGAAAGAGGCATGGCCAAAAAAGCACAGGGATTCTCTTTGTTGGAAGCGCTGGTAGCAATGCTGATCGGCGGCATCGTTCTGGCCGCAGCTTCGATCCTGGTGACCAAAGCGATGCAGGTGAGCGACACTGTCGCTGTCCGCGTGGAAATGCAGCAGGACGCCCGCGCGGCGATGAACAGTGTCTTGAAAGACCTGAGCCTTGCCGGTACCGGGATGCCGGTGGGCGGTATCCAACTGCCAATTGGAAACGGCGCTTCGGCTTCGTTGTTTGGCTGCTCCGCTGCCGGCACGTGTTTTCTCACCAACCACCTTCTCCCCGGAAACCGCTTGTATTCCGTGCTGCCTGACCCGGGCGATGCAAGAGTCCTTACCGGCACAGGCGATGCCCTTACGGTTGTTTACGCGGATAAGAGCCTGAATCTTGGCCTGGCAAGTTCAATTACTCCCGCCGGATCGCAACTGAACCTTAATAGCGTGGCAAACGTCAAAACGGGGGACCTCATCATGCTCACCAACGCTCACGGAAGCGCGGTGGGAATGGTCACCAATGTTCTGACTGCGTCGAATACTGTGGTTTTTGCCAATAGTGATCCGCTGAACATGAATCAGCCCAGCGCGGCAAATGGGAACATCGCTGCACTGAAAGATCCGCCTCCGGGGAACAACTATCCCCCGACGACGGCGAGCAAAATCCTGATCATCAGCTACTACCTGCAGCAGTCAGCAGGACCGGATGGAGTAGCCGGCACGGATGACGATGTCTGGCAGCTCATGCGCCAGGTCAACGCGCTTCCGCCAAGCCCGGTGATTGATGGCGTGCAAAGCTTCCAGCTCTCGTACGATTTATATGACGATACCGCAGGCTCTCCCTCTACTACTCTGCGCACCAATCAAAAGGGCGCAAACAATACGCCTGGTCTGATTCACAAAGTTAATGTCGTTCTCAATGTGCGCTCTCCCCGCAGGATCGGCGTTGCGCGAGCTTTCAGCTTTCTTACGCTTGCAACCTCGGTCAGTCCACGGAACCTGAGCTTCCGCGACAGGTACAAATAAACGTCAATTCAGGAGCACTTATGGCCACGAAACAAATAATTCGCCAGCGCGGGTTTGCTCTCATCGGCGTATTGCTGTTTTTGCTCTTGTTGTCCGCGATGGCAGTGACTTTGACTTATACCGTAACAACGGAAAAGCGCATGAGCGGCTCCGATCAGGAGCAGAACCAGGCCTACTATGCGGCTGAAGCAGGAATGGAAAAGATGACGGCCGACCTGGGAGCGCTCTACACCTCAAACCGGTCGCCCAGCGCGCAACAGATTATCAATTTGGGCAATGACAAACCGAATCTGCCGGGTGTGGGCTATCTCTACTCGCTGAGCGTTCCGCAGAATCCCGACGGAACTCCGCAGAGCCGCGTACAAACCATCAGCGCGGGAGATATGGCCGGGCTGTCTGCCCAAGTGATTCCCATTTCGCTGGATGTTACCGCCACTCGGGTCTCCGCCGCACAAGTCCACCTGACGCGCGATGTTGAGGTGGCCCAGATTCCGGTGTTCCAGTTTGGCGTGTTTTCGGATACCGACCTGAGCTATCACGCCGGACCAAACTTTGATTTTGCCGGTCGAGTCCACACCAATAGCGATCTGTATCTTTCACAATCCAGCGGCGCCAC
>DATEGH010000195.1:0-5392 GCA_035280185.1 Terriglobales bacterium | reverse complement strand
TGTGTTCCTGCTGGAACCGCACATTGTGCGCAAGCAGAGCCTGACAGACATCAACGAGCGTGCGTATGACGTGGGCACGGGCGGAGGTATCGATCTGCACGTGGCAGCGCGTCCGCCGCGGACGGAAGCGACGGAAGAAGCCGCGGCTCCAGCTCAGCCCGCGCCGGCTCCTGCTCCGGTAACTTCGGCTCCGGTAAGGCCGGCTCCGGTAACGCCGCGTCCGATGCCGCCGGCAGCGAATCCGGCAAACGCGGAGGCTCCGGGAGGGAGGCCGGCAGAGACGACAGGTAAGCCATCGCCCATCGTGCCGGGTGGGGGTCCACTGACATTGAAACTTGATCCGGGCGCTGTGACGCAACAGCAGGGAAGCAGCTTTACAGTGAACGTCACGCTGGCGCATGCGCAGGATGTGGCAGCCGTGCCGGTGCAGATTACGTATGATCCGCGCGTGCTGCAGTTTGTGAGCATCTCAAATGGTGACTTCCTGGCAAAGGATGGACAGCCGGTGGCGCTGGTGCATCGGGACGATCCGTCGTCGGGCAAGCTGCAGGTGACGGCGCAGCGGCCGCCGGGTCTGGGAGGCGTGTCGGGGGATGGCACGGTCTTCAGCCTGGTGTTCATGGCCAAAGCCAAAGGCAATGGCGCCGTGGCGATCTCGATCCCGGGCGCGCGCAACAGCCATAATCAGCCGCTGGAGGTCATGGGATCGCAGACGGCCGTCACGGTGAATTAACGGTTGAAAGTTGAAGGAATGGCGGGTCTGAAACAGATACGGGCGCTGCGGCGCGGTCAGCAAGGGGTGACGCTTGTTGAGCTCATTGTAGTGATCACCATACTCCTCGTCCTCATGGGTGCGGCGGTTCCGGTGATGAAGGTGAGCGTGAAGCGGCAGAAGGAAGTCGACCTGCACCGCGATCTGTGGGAGATGCGGAATGCGATTGATCGCTACAAAGATGCCGCCGATCGCAACATGTTTCAAATCAAGCTGGGCACGGAAGGTTATCCACCGGACCTGGATACGCTGGTGAATGGCGTGGAAGTGGCCGGCGGCAAAAAATTGCGCTTCCTGCGCCGCGTGCCGGTGGATCCAATGACCGGCAACAAGGACTGGGGGCTGCGCTCCATGCAGGACGACCCACAATCGGATTCCTGGGGCGGGCAGAACGTCTTCGACGTTTACACCAAGTCAGACGGGACTGCTCTCGACGGAACCAAGTACAAGGACTGGTAAATCGCTTATGACAACCCGCGCTCGGCGCTTTCAACGCGGTTTCACGCTTATAGAAATGATAATCGTCGTTGCCATAATTTCCATCCTGGTCTCGATCGCGGTTCCCGTCTATCAGCAGCATCTTCTTCACGCCAAAGAAGCGGTCCTGAAAGAAGATCTTTACTCCATGCGTAACGCCATTGACCAGTACTCGCAGGACAAAGGCAAAGCTCCGCAGGATCTCAACGATCTCGTGACTGCCGGGTATCTTCGAATCCTCCCCAAAGATCCTTTCACCAACTCGAATAGCAGCTGGCAGCCGGTGCAGGAAGACGTTCTGACCAGTGTTGACCAGACGGAACCGGGGATCAGCGACGTCCACAGTGGCTCCAACTCCACCAGTTCGGAAGGTACCGCGTACAGCACCTGGTAAGAGCGCTCAAACTGCAACAACTCTCGCCCTGTCTCATTTTCAGCGCCGGTTTGCTACCATTCCTATATGCCTGTGGAGACAGACGTTCTTGCCACGCACCTGCCGCCGCTGAAAGCGCCTCGCGGAACGAAGCTCACCTGCAAGGCATGGCCGCAGGAAGCCGCGATGCGCATGCTGATGAACAATCTCGACGACGAGGTCGGCGAACGTCCGCGTGATCTGGTCGTATACGGCGGCACCGGCAAGGCTGCGCGCAATCAGCAGTGCCTTGAAGCAATCCTCAGCTCTCTCAAGTCGCTCGAAAACGACGAGACGCTGCTCGTGCAGTCCGGTAAGCCAGTCGGCATTTTCAAGACACACGACTACGCTCCTCGCGTGCTGATCGCCAACTCTAACCTCGTGGGCCACTGGTCGAACTGGGAGAAGTTCAACGAGCTCGAGCGCGCCGGCCTGATGATGTACGGCCAGATGACCGCCGGCTCCTGGATTTACATCGGCTCGCAGGGCATCATTCAGGGGACGTTTGAAACTTTCTCTGCAGCCGCTGAGCGCCATTTCTCCGGCGATCTCTCCGGCAAGTTGATCGTCAGCGGCGGCATGGGCGGGATGGGTGGCGCGCAGCCTCTGGCCGCCACTATGGCCGGCGCATCATTCCTCGGCATTGACGTTGATCCGGATCGCATCAAGAAACGCTTGAAGACCGGCTACTGCGACTTCATGGTCAACACCCTCGACGAAGCGCTCCGCATCCTCAAGAACGCCATTCGCAAGAAGGAAGCGGTCTCCGTCGGCCTCATCGGCAACTGCGCGGATATCATTCCTGAACTCGCCCAGCGTGGCGTGCTGCCTGACATTCTCACCGACCAGACCTCCGCCCACGATCCGCTCAACGGCTATGTCCCTGCCGGCATGACTCTGGAACGGGCACTCGACCTGCGTAAATCCGACCCTAAAGCTTACCTTGAACGTTCGCTCGATTCGATCGCCCGCCACGTGGAAGGCATGCTACGCCTGCAGAAGATGGGCAGCGTGACCTTTGACTACGGCAACAACATCCGCACTTTTGCTTTCCAACGCGGCGTGAAGAATGCTTACGATTTTCCCGGCTTCGTTCCCGCATATATTCGTCCTTTATTCTGCGAAGGCCGCGGCCCGTTCCGCTGGGTGGCTCTCTCCGGCGATCCCGCCGACATCGCCGTCACTGACGATCTCGTTCTGGAACTCTTTCCTCACAACCGCATACTCGACCGCTGGATCAATCTCGCACGCAAGCGCATCAAGTTTCAGGGACTGCCCGCGCGCATCTGCTGGCTCGGCTACGGCGAGCGCGCGCAGTTCGGTCTCGCCATGAACGATCTCGTCCGCGAGGGCAAGCTCAAAGCGCCTATCGTCATCGGCCGCGACCATCTCGACTGCGGCTCCGTCGCCTCGCCTTATCGTGAAACCGAGGGCATGAAAGATGGAAGCGACGCGGTCGCCGACTGGCCTTTGCTCAACGCCATGCTCAACACCGCCAGCGGTGCAAGCTGGGTTTCAATCCACAACGGCGGTGGCGTGGGCATCGGCTACTCGCTTCATGCCGGCCAGGTCACCGTCGCTGACGGAACTGAGACGATGGCTCGCCGTATCGAACGCGTGCTGACGAATGATCCCGGAATCGGTGTAGCGCGGCATGTGGATGCCGGCTACGAAGAGGCAGCGGCCTTTGCGGAAACAAAGGGAATCAGCATTCCCATGGAGAACCCAAAATCCGCCCGCTAATCTCGAGTTCGCCTACGAGGACAAACTCTCCTTATCTTCTTTTAACCAACATCGGCCAGCTTCTCACCCTTCGGAGCGAAACGACGCCTCGGCGCGGACCGCTTCTCAACGATCTTGGCCTGATCCAAAAAGCCGCCGTGCTCTGCGCCGGAGGAAAGATCGTCGCCGCCGGCCCCGAGCGCGAAATCCTTCGGCATCCCTGGCTCAAAAAGAACAACCGCAAACTGCGTGAGCTTGATTGCCATGGCCGCGTGGTGCTTCCCGGACTGGTTGACTGTCATACGCACCCGGCGTTCATGGCAGCGAGACTCGTAGACTTTGAGAAGCGCATCGCCGGCGCCACTTACGAAGAGATTGCCGCCGCCGGAGGCGGCATTCGCTCCAGCCTTGCCGATGTGCGCAGCGCCTCGCGCAAACAGCTCTCGCAAAGGGTTCAAGTATCGCTTGAAGGCATGCTGGCGCACGGAACATCTACCGTGGAAGCCAAGTCCGGTTACGGTCTCACCGCCAAAGATGAGATCAAATCTCTTGAAGCCATCTACGATGCAGCCCGCGGATGGCCGGGAACAGTCGTTCCCACGCTTCTCGCCGCTCATGTTGTGCCGCCCGAATTCTCCGGCAAGCCGAACGCCTACGTCGATCAGGTCTGTGACGACATCATTCCTGCCGTGGCTCGCCGCAAGCTGGCGCAGTCGGTTGATGTTTTCTGCGAGCGCGGAGCTTTCACGGTGGAGCAGTCGGAGCGCATCTTTGCTGCCGCTGCCAGAAATGGTCTCGATACCCGCGCGCACGTCGGCCAGTTCACCTCCGCCAGCCTCAAAGAACTGCTGGCGTACAAGCCGGCTTCGCTCGATCATCTGGAGTGCCTTGCCTCGGAAGACCTCGCTCTGCTTGCCAAATCAGAAACAGTCGCCGTGCTGCTGCCCGGAGCGAATTACTTCCTCGGGCATCGCCAGTATCCTGACGCGCGGAAGCTGATCGAGTCCGGCGTCGCGCTCGCTCTCGCCACCGACTACAATCCCGGCACCTCTCCTACGCTCAATCTCCCGTTCGTCATGTCGCTCGCCTGTACTCAAATGAAGATGACCCCGGCTGAAGCCATCTCCTGCTGCACCATCAATGCCGCCTGCGCTCTGCGCCTGCAACGATCCAAGGGCAGCATCGAACCGGGGAAAGATGCAGATCTCGCAGTGTTTGATGTGAAGGACCATAGGGAAATCGCTTATTGGTTTGCCTGGAACCGCTGTGCTGAAATGGCAGTGGCCGGCGAGGTGCAGGACCTCGCTTTGAAAGCCGAGCGCGAATAGCGAGTTCGGGAAGTGAATTCCGCGAATCATGGGAAGGGATCGCAACCCAAAATACCGTCATCCCGAAGGCCGTGAGCGAACAAGCGCGGTCTTCAGCTTGTGAGTAGGCCTGAGGGACCTTGTGTTAAGTATGGTGACGTTGAGAAAACCGAAGGTACCTTGCTCCGATCGCGATAGCGAAGAGAAGCTTCGCAATTTTGCATTGGCAAGATCGCTCTGGCTGCTTACACTGCTGGCCATCGCGCTCGCTTTTCCGGCCTACGCACAATCGCCGCTCCCCGCTTCCGCGCCATCGACCGCAATTCCTGAGGCTTCCGCGAACACGATTCCCAAGCTGCCTCCTCTCACCGCCGCCGCAGCCGTTTCCATCTACGGCGCTGACTTCGTGCTTCCAAAAATCAACAATCGCGAGATCGTTGTCACCGCTGTCGGCGACGTCATGCTCGGAACCACCTTCCCCGACGATAACGGCGACATGCTTCCGCCGGACGACGGCGCAGGCTTGCTGGCCAAAGTTACACCAATTCTCAAACGTGGCGATGTCGTCTTCGGCAACCTCGAAGGGCCGCTCGTCGATGCCGGTGAATCGTTGAAGTGCCGCGGCAAGAAACTCGGCACATGTTTCGCCTTCCGGGTCCCGACACGCTATGGCGCCCACTTGAAAGATGCCGGCTTCACGGT
>DATEGH010000194.1:0-4997 GCA_035280185.1 Terriglobales bacterium | reverse complement strand
GCTGCGGAAAAGTTGGCTCGCGTCTATGCTCCCGTCGGCCTCGATATTGGCGCCATCACTCCGGAGGAAATCGCGGTCTCAATTGTGGCGGAACTCATCGCGCTGCGCCGCGGCTCGCCCGCGGAACTGCCGCACATGAAGAGCACCAAAGCAGCAGCGCTCCTCAAGCAGAGTTAGTATCATCTCTTCATGGCCCTTTCACCCTCTTTCGCCGGCGTAATTCTGGCCGCAGGCGCGTCCTCGCGCATGGGCCGTGAAAAAGCGCTCCTGCCATGGAAGGGCGGGACCTTCCTTTCGACGGCGATTCAATCTTTGCAGCAGACGACTGACTTGGTGCTTGTGGTAGTTGGACCGCATAACCAGGCGGAGCTCGCTCCGGTGATCTATGCCAATGCAGCTTTTCTCGTGCTCAATCCTCATCCTGAAAACGGGCAATTTAGTTCGTTGCAGCGAGGCCTTGAGGAAGTCCTCAATCGCGGCCGGGATGCAGCCATCCTGACTTTAGTGGACCGTCCCGCGCCGCAAATGGAAACCATCGCGCAACTAAAAGCCCTGTTCACAACCTCCCCCGATCAGGTTTGGGCCGTGGTCCCGGAATACTCAGGCAAGCATGGTCATCCAATCACCATTGGGCGTGAGATGATCGATGCCTTCCTGCGCGCCCCGGCCGCAAGTACCGCACGCGATGTGGAGCATGCTCACCAAAGCCACATCCTTTATGTAGCAGTTGATGATCCTCTGGTTACGCTGAACGTGAATACGGCAGAGGATTTCGAAAAGCTGCGCTCAGGAACAACGGCTTGACCATCGCCAGACTTTCTTCCCAGGCACAGGGATTCGTGAACTCAGTGCTGGAGCTCTCGCCGAAGGTCGCCGTGTTCGACTGCGACGGCACTCTTTGGAGCGGAGACTCCGGCGCCGACTTCTTCTATTGGCAGATTCGCCGTAATATGCTGCCGCCTCAAGTTGCTCAATGGGCGCTCGAAAGATATGCGGACTACAAGCGTGGCAACGTCGGCGAGGAGACCATGTGCGGCGAGATGGTCACCATCAGCGCAGGTTTAAGTGAGCGGGAGTTGGAAGTCGCCGCCAGGGAGTTCTTCGATTGCGTTGTGAAGCCTCGCATCTTTCCTGAAATGCTCGATTTGGCGACGCTTCTGCAAAGCTCCGGGTGTGAACTGTGGGCAGTTTCATCCACAAATGTTTGGGTAGTCGCCGAAGGAGCCAAACGCTTCGGGATCCCGCCCCAGCGAGTGCTCGCGGCATGCGCTCGCGCTGAGGAAGGGAGAGTAACACAAGACTTAGTGCGTGTGCCGAGCGGCCCCGCAAAGGCTTTCGCCTTAGGAGAAGTACTGGGCAAACAGATTGATGTTTGCTTTGGCAACTCTATCCACGATCTCGCCATGATGGAGACCGCCGCGCATGCGTTTGCAGTCAATCCCAATGCGGATCTCGAGCAGATCGCGCGAGAAAGGGAATGGAGAATTTACTGGCCGATGGGAGCGCGTGAGTTCACAGGCGCCGGCAAATAAGAAGGATCAATTTATTTCAGCCACTCTTCCAGCTTCGCCTTCAGCCATTCCCAGCCCGATAACGGACGGTGCGGCGCGGCTGAGGCCATCCAGGAGCGTAACTGGTTCACGCGTCGGAAATCTGCCGGTACTTCGAACAACGCGGGATCGAGTGGACCTTCCTTCAACTCGAGAACCTCAACTCCCCAAGTAGAAGTAATGGGCTGCTGCAAGCCGTCACCTCGCACGATTTCGCTGTGTAGCGTCGTATGAACCTGGACCGGAAATCCGGTATCAACTCCAGTGCGGTGGACCTGAATCGCATCGGTCTTATTTCGGCAGTTGTCGTTGCCGGCCGACATGACGGATGCCACCACAATTCCCGGTGATTTGCTGCGATGCCATTCCGGCATGATGGAAGGGTCAATGTACCAGCCGTCGGTCTCGCTTTCCGAATCACGCGAACAGGCTCCCGGGCCGGCTACCCGTTTCTCTTTCGTGATGATGTGCCGGGCTGTGTGGCCAAACATCTGCTTGCGCTCGCCCGTATCAATGTTCTCGATGGAGATGTCGAGCGTCCCGCCGGAGCGGACCGGTTGCACGCGTTGCGATCCGGACGCGGAATCGCGCCATCCGTTTTGCAGCATCATGTACTCGTGCGCCTGGAGATCGAGCACGTACACCCGGTTGGGTTCGCCGCGCTGAATGATGCTGGCCATCGGCGGACCCTGAGTGTCTCCCGTGCGCGGTTGCCATTCATTGCGAAGTTTGTCAGGAGTGAGATATTCGGTTCGCACATCCGCAAAGCCGCCAGTCACCTGCCGCGTCACGATCTTCAATCCTGTGGGCGCGGGAGACGGCCCAAATGAAACCAGGACGGCGAGCAACAAAGCAAAAAGTGGCATGGAGAATCCTTAGTACCTGGCGGTGGAACTTGGGAAGCATTTTACAGGCAAAGCGTGCGGAAAGAACAAATTACTTTCGCGCTTCCAGCTTCTTCAAAACCTGCTCAAGCGCATCCATCGCCAGATGCGAGGCGTGCATCGAAGCGGCATTCAATCCGCCTAAATTGGCGAGCAAGTCCTCGCGCGTGATTGTTGCGGCTTCGCTCAAGGATTGTCCCTGGATCATTTCCGTGAGGCAGGAACCCGCCGCGATCGAAGCAACGCAGCCGCGGGTCTGATAGCGGACTTGAGAGACACGCGCATCGGCGACTTTCACGGCGAGGCGCATGATGTCTCCGCAGACGGGATGTTCCAGACACACCTCGGCATCGGCGCCGGGAAGTTCTCCCGCGTTTCGGGGATGTTCAAAATGATCGAGTACTTGCGGCGAATAACTCATTCGGCGACTGCAACTATAATCACATCATGCCAGAAGTTCGCATCCTGCGGCGAGTCGCGTCATTGCAGCCCAGCATCACCGTCACCCTGCGCGACCTCGGCTTATTGCGGTATCTGGCCGCATGCACAAAGTATTGTATTGAGCTCTGCCCGGAACTGAAGAAGGCCGGAATTACCGTGGTCGAGGACTCGTGGTCGGCGAATACCGAACAGATCCTCTCCGCCAGACCGGACTTGGTCATGGCTTCCGTTCCCTATCGCATGGAGTCGCTCGCGGAGATCATGAAGGCGGGAGTTCCCTGCCTGTGTCTCGCGCCCAAAACTCTGTCTGACGTGTTCCTGGATGTGCTGCACATTGCGCGAATCATGGGCGCGGAACATCGCGGTGTGGCGCTGGTGACGCGCATGGAGGAGGAGATTGGACGGGTGCGTCGCATGACATCGGCTCTGCCGCGGCCGCGGACCTACTGCGAGGAATGGGGCAAGCCTCTGATCCATTCGCAACCATGGGTTGCCGAGCTGGTCCGAGCCGCCGGAGGCGAGTTCGTTGGCGAACCTGGAAAGCAGGTCAATGAAGAACAGATTGCCGTCGCTGATCCCGAGGTGGTCATCGCTGCCTGGTGCGGCGCCGGAGATCGAGTTCCGCTGGAGAAGCTTGCCGCTCGCCGCGGATGGCGCCAAACCGTAGCCGTGCGCGAGGCGCGAGTCTACTGCATTAGAGATGAATTTCTGAACACCCCCGCCAGCACCCTGCTGCAAGGACTCCATGCGCTCTGCGCAGCGATTCATCCCGAGGTCTTTGGTGATGTAGCCGGACTGAAACGGCTGGCCTCGGCTGAAATCGCGCAGCACGCGAGAGAGGCCTGAACTCCACCCAAATTTCATGCCTACGAAGAGAGTGGTAGCGGGACTGATTCTCGTCGAAAACAAATTTCTGATCTGCCAGCGCACGCGACATCAGCCTTTTCCGCTCAAATGGGAATTTCCCGGAGGGAAAATTGAGCCGGGAGAACAGCCTGAAGCTGCTCTGATTCGCGAACTGGAAGAAGAGCTGGGCATAGTGGCCGAGATTGGGCCGAAAGTCGCGCTCGTTCGGCACAGCTATGGATCGGGAGCGACGGTTGAATTGCAGTTCTTCCTGGTGGAGAGGTTTAAGGGAGAAATTCAGAACCGCATCTTCCGCGATGTCCGCTGGGCATCGCGTGAAGAACTTCCGGCCTCCGATTTCCTGGCTGCGGATGTTGAGTTGGTCAATGAGCTGGCGACCGGGAAAGCGCTCGAATCTATTGGCCGCGAATTACGGTCCACATCCACGCCACCGAGAGCAGAATCATGATCGCGCTGGTCGCGCCCACGATCACATTCGACAGTCGCGAATTCCTGTACTGCTCCATCAGGTACGGGCGGTTCACCAGTTTCAGCATGAATATGAGCACAAATGGCAGGAGAACGCCGTTGAGCACCTGCGAGTAAACGATTACTTTGATTAGTGGAAGCCTGGGAATCAGGACTGCGCCGGCTCCAAAGAGAATCAAGAGCGTGTAAATCCAATAGAAGGTCGGGGCCTCAGAAAACTTCTTGTTCACGCCCGATTCCACTCCCAGGCCTTCGCAGATGTTGTAGGCGGTAGCAAGAGGAAGAATCGCGGCCGAGAGCAATGAAGCGTTCACCAGTCCCACCGCAAACAACAAAGCGGCAAACTGCCCGGCGAGCGGTTTGAGCGCAATCGCCGCTTCAGAGGCATCGCGAATATCGTGAATTCCGGCAGGATAGAGCGTAGCCGCGCAAGCCACCACGATGAAAAACGCAATCACGTCAGTAATGATGCAGCCGAGGATCACGTCCCACCGCGAGAGCCCGTACTGTCGCTTGCCGATTCCTTTCTCCACGATCGAAGCCTGGAGATAAAACTGCATCCACGGAGTGATGGTGGTGCCGACAAGACCCACCACCAGCACCAGGTAGTCGGCCTGGCGGCTCACGTGCGGCACAAACGTGTCGTGCAGAGCCTGAAGCCAGTTGGGATGGGCAAGAATTGCGGAGACCGGGTAAGTAAAGTAGATGAGCGAGAAAAAAATAAGAATCCGCTCCACGGGCTTATAGCTGCCGCGTACTACAACTCCCCACACCAGCAATGCTCCGA
>DATEGH010000193.1:0-12906 GCA_035280185.1 Terriglobales bacterium | reverse complement strand
ATTTGAGGATACTGGCGCATGACATACGTGCTTTACTGCTTCAGAGCTACCGTAGCGCGCTGCTGCGCGTTCGCAGCAGCGGAAGAAAACTGCTCCAAGTCCCGCTATTCACACTTGGCAACAGCGCCCGTGCTATAGAGTGCCTGGCAAAGATCAATCCGTCCATGGCCCATCTGCGGCACTTGAACGGCGCGAGAGATGGCGTTCGCGACGTCGCCAGGGTGATAGCCCGGTTTGGCTTGCAGAATTAGGGCCGCTTCGCCCGCGACGATGGGCGTGCTGAACGAGGTGCCCCATCCGGCTGCATAGTTGCCGCCTGGGTAGGAAGTGATGACAGCTTCACCTGGCGCGGCTACAAATGTGGAGTTCGTCCCAAAATTGGTAAAGGTGCTCTTCGCACCATTCGCGCTTGTGGAACCCACGCCGACAACCGAGTTGTATCCCGCGGGGTACACCATGATCTGCTCGCCATTATTGCCTGAAGCCGCCACAACCGTGACGTTCTTTGAAAGAGCATACTGAATCGCGTTCTGCAGCCCAGGTGAACTCTGGCTGATTTCAAAGCTCATGCTGATCACGTTGGCGCCGTGATCAGCGGCGTAGTAGATGGCCTGAAGAATGTTGAATAAGTCGGAGCTTCCGTCGGCGGCGAAGGACTTGAGCGGCATGATCTTTGCTCCTGGCGCAATGAGATGCACCAGGCCGGCCGTCATGGTCCCGTGCCCAAATGCCTGTGGGAGGTTGCCTTCCAGAACCGTTGACGTGGACTGAGTAAGAATGGCAGCAGTCCAGGAATTCATCACGACCACGTTGTCGCCCTCAAGCACGGTCGATGTGGACTGCGAAAGGCTGGCAGCGATTGCGGGATCGAGGTCCGACAGCTCTGATGCATCGGCACTGTTGCTGACGAAGTTGAACCCGGGGACTAGCACCGACTTCAGCGCCGGGTGGTTTGTGTCCACACCAGTATCAATTACCGCAACGATAATTCCGCCTCCGGTGAGGCTTGTAGCCTGCTGAGCATCAGAGAGGCGCACCGTGGAAGCAGCAGCCTGCCGGAGATAGTTGCTTGGAACTGTTGCGCCGAAATACGAAACCGCAGTAGCGCCGGGTATTGTTTCCAGGACCGTCGAAGTTGATTGAGTGAGGTTCGCAATCGTCGCGCCGGAGAGTTCGGGCACGGTAAGTGTGCGGTCGGCCTCAAAGCTCTGCACTGCGGAATCATTGGCAATGCTGGAATCATCGGAGCTTCCAGAAACCAGAAGGACTGCGGAATCGGAAGAGGAAGAAAGAGAGGAAATGGGGGTAAGCCCATGGCGTCCGCAAACGTCGTTCACATTTGAAGGTGACGTGGTGAGCACAAATCGGTTTTGTCCCCACAGGGAGACGCTTCCCATCAAGAGAAACACGAGAATCAAGCGCGATGAATGTTTTGAATGTGACATCCCAGTTAAAGATCCCTGATTGCCGTTCCGTCGCGACACTCGGGGCCCACAGAAGGTTGTGTCTAGCGCTTACCGGAAAGGAGTATGTCAAGGCGAAGCCCGGGAACAAAGGATTTTAATCTTTCGATTCCCGGAGGCCGCTAGAGGCGCGGCGCTGCTTAGTTGCCCACCCATAGCGAAAAGCGGTTGGAGCAACCTAAATAGTTAGTTTTAAGTAACTTAAATGATCTGAAATGGTTGCTCTGGAGCGCGAAGTTAGGCAAGAGGCATATGGGACTGCGGAGCCCACGTTACTGTTCAATATGAAAATGGCGCAGGAAAAATTAAAAGAGCTAATAAATAAACAAACCGAACAGTTTACGGATGAGGGGCGCTGCCGTTGGTGTTTCCAACCAAGGTCGTCAAGGACTGGAAGAGATCAATGCGTCCGTAGCCCATATCACCGATTTGCTTTGTCTTGGAGAGCGCGTTCCCAACATCTCCCGGTTTGGCATTCGGCCGCGCCTGAAGCACAAGAGCCGCAGAGCCGGCGAACATGGGAGCACTGAAGGACGTCCCCCATCCTGCGGCGTAGAGCCCGCCAGGATAGGTACTGACCACTCCCTCCCCGGGTGCGGCAAAAGCAACAACGCCTGAGCCGAAGTTGGAGAATGCGCTGCGCTGATCTGCGTTAGTGGTGGAACCGATTCCATCCACACCACCGAAGCTGGCGGGAAACACCAAGGTCTTTGCGTCATCATTGCCCGCAGCGGCCACGACGGTGATGTTCTGCTTGAGCGCGTACTGTACAGCGGATTGAAGTCCGGGGGAGGGCTGCGGCGTGCTGAAGCTCATACTGATGACGTTGGCGCCGTGATCTGCTGCATAGTAAATCGCGCGAATGATGCTGGAGAGATTGGAAGTGCCGTCCGTGTGGAACGCGCGCAGCGGCATGATGCTTGCCGTGGGCGCAACCAGATGAACAATTCCTGCAACCATTGTGCCGTGACCGAAGTCTTGCGGAGTGTTCCCTTCAAGCACAGTGGAAGTGGACTGGTCCAGAATGGCAGCCACCGCCGGTCCCATGGGAACCACGTTTTGGGCTTCCAGAACGGTGCTAGTGGATTGTTCCAGCACGGTGCTGGTGGATTGCTGTAATGATGCAATCGTAGCTGCCGATAAATCCTGGAATTCCGAAACGTTGGTGCTCTCGTCCGCGAAGTTGTACCCCGGCAGCAGGACACCGGCAAGTGCCGCATGGTTCGGATCAACTCCCGTATCGATGATGGCCACGGTGGCGGAACCGGTAAGGCCAGTTGCGCTACGGGCATCGGCAAGGCGAATGATGGCCGTTGCCGGCTGCGCAAGGTAATTGCTGGGAACAGTGCTGCCGAAGAAATTAACGAGAGTGCGCCCGGGCAGGGATTCGAGAACGGTTGAGGTGGATTGGTTGAGGGTGACCTGTGTCGCACCGTTCAACTCGGGCAGCTTCGCAATCTGGTCCGGCTCAAAGCCGACCACGCGTAGATCCTTCTCGACTTCGATCTCCACGGCGTTCGCATCGGCAGAGGCCGAGCTCACAAGATAGACGCAGTTCGGGCCGTCGTAGAGTTCCTTGACGATAGAAAGTCCGTGCTGTTCGAGAACCGGTTGAGTATCACTGGGGGAAACCGTAAGAATGAACGTGCTCTGCGCGGCCACAGGCAGGGCCATCCACAGCAGACCGGATATTATTAATGAACGCAGTAGCCTCATCGTCGGATTCCAGCTTGCCCAAATTTGTTTGAAATCTCAGGCTTCGGGCGTCTTTCCCAGCAAAACTTCCAGTTCCTGGCCGGTGGACTCAATCGGCACCAACAGCCGCAAATCGCTGTGCGGCACGTATTCCATCTGGAACTCGCCAAACGAGTTGCTGATGGAGCGCGACACCTCGCGCGCGCCGGAGAGCAAAATCACCGGCAGATTTGACATGGTCTCTTCAGGCGATTTCTGGTTGGCGATCTGGCCTACCAGCACCATGCTTGCAGATCCTTTTTCGTGTTCGAACCGCAGATCAACTGAATAGTCACCGGCATGGAACAATACGTGGCGGTTGATCTGATGTGTGCCTCGCACGCCCGCCGGCTGCGGATCGTTCACGCTGTCATAAACCAGACCAGCCCATAACCGCTCCATCGCGGAGCGTCGCGGGGCCATTGCAATCGCGGCCAGCGCCTTCGCCTGACGCTCCACCGCTTGCGGAATCTCATATGCCCTTTCACGCGAGCACACCGCCGTAAATTTTTCAAACAAATCCGCCATCTTCTGGCACTTGGAGCAGCCGGCCTGAAGATGAGAGGACATCTGCTGACGCAGTTCCGGCGACACTAGCTGGCGGGAGTAGTCAGCCCATTGCGTAATCTCAAAATGTTGCGCGGCGTAAGGCATGTGCTTTTTCTCGTCTATTTAAGGGAGGAGAACCCAGCTTCCGGGTCCGAGTTCCCCTCGTTAGCAGTCGACGGATGAGCCTGCTTCTGTAGTAGAAGAGTCAAACCAGACCATGAAAATATATGGAAATAGCAAATTTACGCTTCTTTACACAAATTTCCCAACCAGCGAAAATGCGGCCCAATAATAAGGGTGCCGGTGCGTTTCCCGCAGAGCAATCACAGCCTGCCGCAAGGCTTGTGCTTTATTCGGAAAGTCCTTGTATATGCGATAAAAGTCCCGCATAAACTCCGCCGTGCTCTCGTCATGGATCTCCCACAGGCTCACCATGAGTGTCTGCGCGCCGGCGTAAAGCAGCCCACGAACCAGGCCGATCAGCTCGTCTCCTCCGATCACCACGTTCATTCCGGTTCCGCAGCCACTTAAAGTGACAAGTTCAGCATTGAAGCGCAACTGATAGAAATCGAACAGACTAAGCAATGAATTCCCCAGCCGAATCGAAGAGAACATGGGATTGTCCTGGCGGAAATAGCCATGGGTTGCAATATGGATATAGCGGCTGCGAGGCCCCACACTCTTCAGCCGTTCTTCTGTAGCGTCGGGGCCGAGAAAGAGACGCGCATTGCCCAAGGCTTCCGCCACAAATCTTCCTTCCTGTTCAATGAACGGAGCCCGCGCGTCGGGGACTGCAAGCACGAGGGCTTCACCATCTGCCAGGGAGAACGTCTTTTCCTGGCACAACGCGTAAACGCTGGCGCTGGGAGCATAAGATACCGTGAAGTCGTCGATCAGGTAACGCGTACCATCCGAGAGCGCATGGAAAGGCAAGTAGTGCAAAAACGAGTGCGGCACGATCAGCAGGTGATCGCAATCGAGATTGTTGCGAATCGGTGCGATCAGAAGCTGATACAGCTCTTCCAGATGAGCTTGTGTGGCGTCGAGCAGCTTCTTCTCCAAGGGCCGAATGTAGTCTTCGCCCAGGCGGAATTTTGCCAACTGAAGCTGCAGGAGACGGAGTTTTTCCCGCACTGCCGTGACGTCCGCAACCGCAGATATAGAAAGGTGATCGCGCCCCATCAGGCAGACGTAGAACTTGTTCCGGGCAGAATAGTACTGGAGCAGAATCGTTCGCGGCGGAAGCATCTTCTGCATTGCCGCGGCGGATACTGTCTGGGCGCTCTGCAGGCTGGCATAGTCAGTATCGGTATCTTGGATCTGGGAAAACGCTTTCACCAGCGCATCTTCGTACTCGCGACTCTGCTGCCGCAGGCCATGGATTCGCGGTGAGGGGCCGTCCCCGGGGTTCAGCTCTTCCAGTTCAATCTGGTGATAAGTCCAGTTCAGCTTTTGCCGCAGATCACGAAATTGCGCTATTGCCGGCGAGCCCTCCAGGTTTCGTTCCAGCAACGATGACGTGCGGAATGCGATGAGGTCGGCGAGGCTTCTTGACTTGGCCTGCTCGACGTATTGAAACGCATCATGCTCGGCGCAGCGGTGCGAATGCGCCGCCAGCGAAGTAACCACCAGCCCTTCGTATACCGCCAGCTTGTTCTTGAGGAATGCGATCTTGAGCTCTTCTTTTCCCAGATGACTGCGGAGGTCCTCCAGTTTCTCGTGCGCTTTTTGATAGGCCTGCCGCGCCAGTTCGAGATTGCCGCTGGCCTCCTCGGCCTGGCCCAGCATGAAGTAAGCCTGATATGTTGCCGGCGATTCGATATGCAACAGACGCGACAATGCTGAACTGCAATATCGGCGCGCCTCATCGGCATCGGACGACCGCAGCTCCAGAGCAGCCAGCAGTAATTCGCAAAGCGCGGCTTTCCCCGGCAGAGGCGAGGCGGCAAAGTAGTCGAGCGCCGAGAGAGCAAGGTCTTCGGCGTCATCATTCCTGCCGGATTCATACAGCACCAAAGCCTTGTACAGATCAATCAGGGCCGGCCAGAGCTTGTTCTTTTCCTCCAGGAACAGAGCACGCGCCTCATCGAAAACATCAAGTGCTGCTTGATGTCTTCCCTGCTGGCTAATAGCGATCGCGGAGAATGCGGCAGCTTTGGCCTCTTCATACCGCATGTTGAGCGCGCCAAAAGCGCCGAATGCATCGTGCGCAAGCTCCGCGCCACCTTCAGTCAGGTTAAGCTCCAAATACATCTCTGACTGGTCAAGATCGCAAAGCGCGCGATGATACCTATCGCCAAGCTGCTCGCAGAGCACTCGCGTCTGATCGTACATCTGGATGGCACGCAGGTATTCGCCCCGGAGATAGTACAAGTAGGCGACGTTGTAATCGGCTTTCAGGACCAGCGTCGAGAAGCCGTGCTTTTCGGAGTGCTCACGAGCGATGCGGTACGTTTCTTCCGCGCGCTCAAATTCGTTCAGGCTGATGTAAGCTACCGCCAGATTCCTGAGCACGATGGCGATATCCATAGGCGTCCCGTGTTCGAGGGCGCTTTTGTACGCGCGCTCATAATGGTCGGCGGCGTCGCGGAACCTGTCCTGCCGGTAGAAAATATTTCCCAGGCTGATGTCGAGGCGGGCCAAACGCGTCTCGTCTTTATGTTGCAGAAATATCTGGCGTGCTTCTTCAGCCAGACGAAACGCGCGATCGTACTGGCCATCGTAGATCAGCGTCTGCAACGAGGCGTTGATCGTGATGGCTGCTTCCAGATCGGCGGCGGAAGCGCGAAAACCCTCTGTTGAGACTTCGTATTCTGCGATGGCATCGCGGTACTTACCGCGCACAGCCAGCACATGTCCTTTGAGGCGGGCAGCCTTAGCAGTCGTGAACGGATCATTCAGTTGCGCTGTGATCCAGACCGCTTCTTCAGCCACTCGTTCGGCGCGCCGCACGTCGTTGCGTAAAAGGGAGATTACGCCTTCGTAAAGCGAGTCGAAACTGGCCTTGGTGCAACCGCCGGAATGGCGCAACAGCATCTCACGGCGCTCGGGAGCGCCCTCGGTCAATGAGAGTGAGGCGATCCACGGCTCCATTTCGAGTTGATTTTCCGCATCGCCCATTCAGAATCCCAACTCAGCCAGGATTTTCTGCAGTCGCCCCAGGCAACGGCCGCGGATAAATCCGATAGAGCCTGTCGCCAGCCCGAGTGCCTGCGCGACTTCGTTGTAAGGGCGAGGTGGTTGCTCGAAGAAGAGCATCCGCACCAGTTGAGCGCAACGTGGAGTGAGCTTTTCGATGGCGTCTCTGACCGCCTGCTCTTCCTGAACCTCCTGGATGAGTTCCGGCGCGACGGCGATCTCTTCGGCGATCTCCTGCTCCATTGCGTCCAACTCCACGTCCGGCCGCTTCTGACGCTTGGAGTGGAAGCACTTGTGTGTAGCCACAGTGATCAGCCAGGAGCGGAGAGATTCGATCTTCCTGAGCTTGCTTAGATTAGTGAACAGGTCCACGCAGACATTCTGAAAAATGTCCGCGGCGTCCTCGGGAGGGAATCCATATTTGACGGGAACGGAATAAATCAGACGCTTGTACTTCTCAATGAGACGGTTCCATGCCCGCTCATCTCCGTTCAGGCAATCCTGAACCAGCTTTGCGTCTTCCGCTATCGTTTCCTTTGGCGCTTCTAACTGTATGCTCCTGGCGTTGTCGTCCATTCAGTGTTTTCCGGCGGGGGTGTGCCAAAAAAGTTCATCTGCGTTCCAAAGAATGTAATTTTCCATTATAGCGGGGCGAACATTTTCCAATCCGTCGCGCGCCGCCGCGAGTATGTGCGGGCTAGCGAGAAAGATCATCGGCTGCTGTTCCGCAAGGATTGACTGCACGCGATCGTACAGCTTTTTGCGTTCTGGATAATTTGGCGTGACAAGCTGTTTCCGCATTAGGCGGTCAATTTCCGCTTCCCACGGCGTAGCCGGCGTTTTTTCACCCATGTTCCAGAGGTGGATTTCGCCATTCGACAACCAGACTCCCATGTCGGGGGTGGGATCGGTATCGCCACGGCCAAGCCCCATCAATGAGACGTCGTAGTCATGCGCGTTCAGGACGCGATCGGTAGCCGAACGGAATTCCAGTCCCGCCACGTGCACGTTCATGCCGATCTTTTTCAAATCGTCCTGGATGAGAGTGGCCATCTGGCTGCGCTGCACATTGCCGGAGTTCACCAGGATGCTGAACTCTACTGCCTGCCCAGCGGAATCAACCAGAGAACCGTTTGAATTCCAAGTGAATCCCGCGGCTTGCAGCATTTTTTTGGCTCTATCAGGAGAGCGCTCGGGGACCGGAATCCGAGAATCGAACCATAGTTTGTCTCCTGGGCTCACCGGCGTTCCCAAGGCGACTCCGCGGCCTTGATAGACCAGCCTGACGAGCGCGGCACGGTCGATGGCCAGAGACACGGCCTGCCGGAACCGCTGATCCCGAAACCATTTCTGCTTTCGCTCAACGAGGGGCAAGCGCCCCTTTACGTCGTCATTCAGGTTGAACACGAGAAAGTTGTATTCCAACCCCGGGCCTGCATCGTAAAGTTTGTACTGGCCAGCTTGCTGATCGGCCTGCAAGGCAGAGAAATTTTCGGCGCTCACCTGAGTTATCACCTGGGTTTCGCCGGCGCGAAAACGCACAACCTGCGCATCTCGATTCGGCACAGTCAGGAAGATGAGTTCATTCAGGTAAGGCAGACTCTGGCCTTGAGAATCGGTTTTCCAATAGTACGGATTCTTCTCCAGCACCAATTTCTCGCCAGGAACAACCTGCTTCAGCCGGAACGGACCCAGTCCGGCGATCTTCTCCGGCGAGGTTGTCAGATTCCAGACCTGGTTGATGCGGCCGGCCTTGTAGTCGTCCTCAAGTAGATGGCGCGGGAGGATCGCTACGCTGTCGAAGACGCGCTCCGCCGGGGCATAGGGAGCAGCGAAGCTGAACTTCACTGTGTACGGTCCCAACTTTTCCACCTTCATCGGCTTCCCGCCCGCGATCAGCAGGTCGCGTTGCGGAGAATGCACTTGTTCGTCTAGGTAGACTCGAAACGAGAAAACAACATCGTCAGCGTCAAAGGGAACGCCATCGGAAAAGCGCAGCCCGCGCCGCAGTTCGACGGTAAATTGGCTGCCCTCACGATTTGCTTCCCATGACTTCGCCAGAGCAGGTTCAGTCCTCTGCGTAGCCCGATTGATATGAACGAGGTCAGCCATGATGCGTCGGATCACGTCGCGCGAGGGCTGGTCCACCGCCACAATTGGATTCAACGTCTTCGGCTCAGACGATTGGCTTACCACCAGCACGCCACCCGGATGGCCTGCAGGTACAGAAACTTTAAGCAGGTCCTGCCGCGGCTCTGCCGCCGACGCCATTGAGATCAGCAAAAGAGGGACAGTCAACCAACTTATTGCATATCTTGAGTGAACATTTCGCATTAAAGATTCACTTTGGCTTTCTTCTGGAGCGCGTCAGCTAACGCGTGATACCCGATAAAAAATGGCACCGGGGCCAGGCCCGGCAACAGCATCCACCAGCAGGAAGCCAGCACATGGTATTGCTGCGCTTCGGCCAGCATATTGCCCCAACTGGGGAAGGGCTCGCCGATTCCCAGCCCGAGGAATGAAAGCACAACTTCCGCCAGAATAAACTGCGGTATCAGAATTGCCAGTTGCGTCAGGGCTACGCTGAAGGTCATCGGAACCAGATGCCGGCGCATCACATATGACTGCGAAGCGCCGCAACCCTGCGCTGCCAGAACAAAGTTTCGCTCTTTTGCGCTCATCACCACTCCTCGAACCAGCCGCGCCGGACGCGCCCAACTCAGGACTCCGATCACGCTGATTACCAGCAGGAAGGCCATTACCGGTCCGATCTGTAGCGGCAGAAACGAACGCGCGGCCAGCAGTAGATAGAGCGATGGAACGGCAATGGCAATTTCGGCGACGCGCATCGCCGCTTCATCCACAACGCCGCCGTAAAATCCGGCAAGCGTTCCCACGATGACTCCGGCAAGAACTGCGAGCACGCCGGCCAGCCCCCCGGCCAGGAGAGAGACCTGCGCGCCGTACAGAACGCGGGAGAACTGGTCGCGGCCGAAAGCGTCCGTCCCGAGAAGGTTGATCTCACCAGGTCCGGCAACACCAAAAAGGTGAACTCTGAATGGAAGCAAGCCAAACAGCGAATACTCGTCGCCCGTGACAAAGAAGCGCAGAGGCATTCTCATCGAACAATCCGGCTCGTATTCTGTGAAACTGCCCTGCTTGTTTTTCAGGTCGTAAACGAAGGGACGGAAATGCCAGTTGCCGGAGCAGTCGATCAAGTGCGGCAAGCTGGGTGGAGCGTAAGGATGCAAACGGTCTTGTGTGGCGTAATGATACGGGGCAAAGAATCCGGCCAGCCCCGCCATCAAGTGCGCGGAGAGCAGAAACACAGCCGTCCAGAAGAGTTTCCGGTGCTTCATGATTGCACCCGAATTCTGGGATCGCAGAGATAGAGCAGGAGATCGGAAAACAAATTTCCAAGCACCAGCAAGACGGTCGAGACCATCACCGCGCCGATCACGACGAAGAGATCGCGCGCGAAGATCGCCTCCAGCATTAACGGTCCCATACCCGGCCAGCTCATGACAACTTCCACCAGGATGGAAGCGCTGAGCAGGAAACCGGCAGAGAGTCCGAAAAGTGAAATCAGAGGGTTCGCAGCCGAGGGTAGCGCATGACGAAATAGAAGCGTACCGGTCTTCAATCCGTGCCCCTGGGCTGCGCGAAAATAAGATGAGTCCATCACCTCGATGGCGCTGGCGCGAACCTGCCTGAGCAGCGGACCAACGGAACCAATCACCAGCACCGTTACGGGCAACGCCATGTGTCGCAGAAGACCTGTGACAGACTGTCCTCCGTCCGTTCCAAAAGCCATACCGCCGGCGGGAAAAAAGTGAGTACGCAAAGCGAACATCACCGCCAGCAAAGCCAGTAAGACATCAGGCACTGCCAGCAGTGTCGAGGTGGAACCGGAAAAAATATGATCGACCCATCCTGACCGGCGCCAGGCAGCCAGCAATCCCAAAGGAATGGCGATGAGCCAGGCGATCACTAGCGCGGGGACGCTCAGGAGCAGCGTATTCCTGATTCGCGGCCAAAGAAGCTGTGTGACCGGAAGGTCGTACGCAAATGAGGGACCCAGATCACCTCGAACAGCCGAACGAATCCAGAGCACATAGCGTTGTGGCAGAGACCGGTCAAGTCCATACTGCGTTCGCAATCCCTGAAGCGTCTGTTCCGAAATTTCCGGGTTGAGGCGCATGCCGAGAAAGAAGTCTCCCGGAGCAGCCTCCTGCATCGCAAAGAGCAAAACGGAAACGCCTGCCAGCAACAGCACGCCATGAGCCAATCTGCGGGTGAGATACCGAATCATGAAGTCACCGCCGCACCGGCGAAATGGAGTTGCTCGTCGGCTTCGATCAGAAGCCGCGTTGCAGGATTGCTGCTTCGGCAGAGCGCCTCCGGCGTGACTCGATCCACGACTCTGGCGCAATCCATCACCAGCACCTCTTGCGCGAACATGGGGAGGAAGCGCAAATCGTGGCTGATAAATAAATAAGAAAGATTATGACGAGATTGCAGACCCAGCAGCAGTTTCAGGATCTGCTCCTGAAGCGAGAGGTCGAGTCCGGAAAGCGACTCGTCGATAATCAGCACCCTGGGATTGGCGGCCAACGCCCGCGCCAGTGCCAGACGCTGCCTTTGCCCTCCGCTGAACTCGCCCGCAGTGCGCGAATGCGATGATTTCTCCAGTCCGACTTCTGCCATCAGATCCAGCGCGCGTCCGATTCTCTCTTTCCGTGAGCCGATGCTAGCGATCTCCAGCGGCTCGGCCACAAGCTGCGCGGCGGTGAAACGCGGGTTCAGAGCGGTTGCGGCATCCTGAAAGATCATCTGGATGCTGCTTCTTTTCTGGACGGCTTTACCTTCAAGTAACACTTCACCTTTGTCGGGCGTCTCGAAGCCGGCAATGCACCGCGCCAGCGTTGACTTCCCTGACCCGGAGCGCCCGATTACTGCGAGTGTCGTATTCGGTTTCAGTCCGAAGCTCACATCATTCAAGGCCTTGATCTCAAACTTCTCGCGAGAGAACACGTGGCGCTGCACGTAGGTCTTGCTCAGATTTCGGACCTCGAGCACCGGGCCTGGATTGAGAACCGGAGATGAATTGCTATTGCGGGATTCGCTGCAATCCGCAGACGTGAACTGGAGGCCTCGGACGTACTCGTCATTGCTCGCTCTGATCTGCTCCCATGCGCCGCAGGCGGCCGCTTGGCCTGCCTTCATTACCAGCACCCGATCGCAAACGGTTGAAAGCGCGGCTGCATCATGGCTGATGAAAATCATGCTCAAGTTCAATTCGCTTTTGAGCCGGCGAAACAGCCCAAGAAGTTCCGCCTGAGTGACGGTATCGAGCGAGCTAAGCGGCTCGTCTGCAATCAGCAATGAAGGCCGGCAGACCAGAGCCTGGGCAATCGCGGCGCGTTGTTTTTGACCGCCGCTGAGTTGGTGCGGATAGGCGCGCATCACCCGCTCAGGATCCTCGAATCCCACCTGCTCCAAAATTTCGCCGACTCGCTTCACACCATCTTTCTTAGACACGTCGGAATGGGCGCGGAGAACATCAGAAATCTGCCTTCCGATGGAGAGCACGGGATTGAGCGCGAGGGCCGGCTCTTGCGAAATCAGCGTCAGTTCGGCGCCGCGAAGTTTTCGCAACTGATTTGGTGGAAGGCGCAGCAGATCTCGGCCCGAAATCTCGAGCTTGCCGGCGACTGTTGCATTCGGCGGCAGAAGCCGCATCAAGGCAAGCGCCAGAGTGCTCTTCCCTGAGCCGGACTCGCCTAACACGCCAAGGCTCTGAGATGGCTCAAGCGTGAAACTGACGTCCCGAAGCGCAGACACGGATGCGCTGTCTGCGGCCACATACTCCACATGGAGACCTTCGGCGCGCAGCAGTGACGTCGTCCTTAAGGGCTGCACTGCGCTTGAACTCAATCCGCCCTGCTTGCTTTCTTAGTGCCGTCTTACTAACCGGAAGAGCTTCATTATGCAGTAGATTTCCGCGTAGTGATGCTGCTTG
>DATEGH010000192.1:0-5199 GCA_035280185.1 Terriglobales bacterium | reverse complement strand
TGCTCGGCCGCCTGCTGGTCCGCCTGCGCCTGAATCTCCGCCGACTCGGCAGTCTGAAGGTCGCGTTGCGCGATTGCGTGATGCGCATACAGGTCCTGCGCTCGCGCGTAGTTTTTGTGCGCAAGAGAATGGGCGTCGCGCGCCTTCAGGTAATTGGCCCGCAACTGCGAGTAATCCGGGCTGCTCACATAAAGCATGGGCTGGCTTTTGTGGACGTGCTCGCCCGGTGAAACGATCACCCGGCTCACCGGACCGCTGACCTGCGTGATCACCGGAGTGGTTGCAAAGCCGTTGTAGGCGACTGTTCCGGTAAGCCTCAGGACACGAGGGAAGCTGGAGGGCTGAAGCGTGAGCACCTGCACATGGTCCATCTGTTCTTTGGGAACACTGAAAAGCTCTGACTTCGATGAGCCTGAAGCGCTGCCGCTGTAAGCGCTCGTCGGCTGGTCTTTTCCTGAACATCCTGCGAGCGCAGCGCAGCAGAGCAGAGCGAGTGCGCCCGGCAGAACATTGCGCGCGAACTTCATTGGTGTGATCTTCATTGCAAACTCCTGCTGCCCACAGCCTGCCGCAACTGCTCCATGCTGAGCATGTAAGCGGCGATTGCCTGGCGGTAGGCAAGCTCAGTGGCGCGATAGCTTCGCTCGGCATCCAGAAAATCCAGCAGCGTAGCCGCTCCGCCCTTGTAGGCATATTGGCTGATCTCGCGTGACTCCTGGGCCTGCTTCAGATAGCCGGATAGATAAAGCTTCACCACATCCTGGTTGGTGCTGGCTGCGGCATAAGCATTGCTGACATCAGTGATCACCGTGTCTTCCGAGGCCCGCTCGCTGAGCTGCGCCTGGGTCAGGGCAAACCGCGTGCGCGCCAGCTCTCCCTGATTGCGGTCGAACAATGGCAGCGGAACACCGACGAACAACGATGTAGAACTGGCTCCAGATACATGCGAATAGTTCATCGAACCGGTGACATCCACTTTGCCGTTGGCTTTGGCCAGACCGATCTGGCTGTTGGCGGCCGTAACTCCGCGTCGCGCGGCGATCAGATCAGACCGGGTGGAGAGGGCTTTGGCCTGCAAGTCCAGCAGCGATGCGGTCAATGGCTCATACTGCAAATCGCCGGCGACGTCATAACCGGCCGGAAGGGCTGTGCTTCCGATGAGCTGGCGCAGGCTTCCCAGCGCTTGCACCTTCGCAACCCGGGCGGAACTCACGTCCGTCTGGAACTGAAGCAGTTGCAGCTTGATCTTCAGGTAATCGCCTTCGCTGATATCGCCCGCTTTGTAGCGCTGCTCGCTGATGTTTACCGTCTCCTGAAAACCTTTCAGGTCTTCTTGCGCAAATTCGAGTGTTGAATTTGCCAATAAAGCCGCGATGAACTGCTGCCCCACGTTGAAGGTGAGAGTACGTTCCGCATCAGCTACCTGCGCCTGCGTGACCGCAGTCTGATCGCGCGCGGCCTGAAGCCGGTTCTGCCGTTTGTGCCCGCGCTCAAACAGATATCCCACGCCGATATCAAACTGCTGCAGATTGTTCAGCGTGTCGGAGGAGAAATCTCCCGGGCTGAAGATGGGAATGAATTGCGAGTCCGCGGAGAGCGTGGGATTGGGCCGCAGATTGGCGGTGATCTCCTGCGCTTGGCTCTGCTGGATCTGCGTGCGTGTGGCTTTCAGGCCCGGGCTGTTCTCGAGCGCCAGCTTGATCGCGTCATCCAGCGTGATCCGCATCTGGGTAGAAGACTGCGGTCGCGCCTGAGACACAGATTGGCCCGCTCCGGCCTGGGAGCCGGCGGAATAGGTCATCGGAATTTTCATCTGCGCGAGCAAAAGCTCAGGCAGCAAGCAAATAGATATAAAGAGGGAGCCTCGAAACACTGTTCCCCTCCAAGAGTCCAGATTTAGTGAATTGCAATGTTGCCGGACTAGAGAACAGGGGGAGGAGGACGGATAAAGAGGGCGAGTTCCGGGGCAGCGCTCCTACTCTGGCTCTGCCACGGTATGCTGATAATCTCAACCGCATACAGAACAGGAAGCGAGCCGAAGACAATGGCCGGCGCGTTGGCGTGAGCGGAGATGCAGATAGCGCAGGAACTCGCATCGCGCGCGGCGTTAGCGCCCTTGTGCGCGTGAGTGGCCTCGAGACCTGATATCAGAAGCGCAAGCAGGATGCAGCACACGGCGATCCAGCGCCGCATGTCGCGCGTTCCGAACTGAGAGTGGTTGCTCAAAATTGCAATCCTGCCAGGAGCACGAATCTTAGCACTGCGGCTTCATCTCGTGCCAGCGAGCGTATCCAGCGGGTAAAGTTACCGTAGGCCATCCCAAATGCAGAATCAGCCGGGGAACTCGGGGCGGAAGCGCCAGAACCGTGCTCAATTAGAGTAGGATAATTCTAGCAGAGCAGCCGGCCGACTGTGCTAGCGTTGAGATGTTGAGAGGAAGTTTGCGCACCATTCCTTCTGGGCTGGATCGAAGAGAAGCTGAGCTTTACAGCCAGCTCGATCCCAGCCAACTACCTAAACACGTGGCCATTATCATGGACGGCAACGGCCGCTGGGCCAAACGCCGCCATCTGCCCCGCATCGCCGGGCACCGTCGTGGTGTGGAGTCCGTCCGTTACGTTCTGGAGACAGCCGCGCGCATCCATCTGCCCGCGCTCACGCTTTACGCTTTTTCGGCCGAGAATTTTCTGCGCCGCCCTCCCGGCGAGATCAACTTCCTGATGAAGCTGCTGCATCGCTATCTGAAAGAGGAACTCGAGCTGATGCAGCGGAATAACATTCGCCTGCAATTCATCGGGCGCGTCCACCTGTTGCCGCAGGAAGTCCAGGAGCGGATGGCCTGGGCCAAGGAGCAGACTTCGGGAAACACCGGAACGGTGCTCACGCTGGCGCTGAACTACGGCTCGCGCTCGGAGCTGGTCGACGCGTTCAAGTCCATCGTCTCTGCGGCGGCCAACAATGGCGGCATGGACCACCTGAAGATTGACGAAGACCTGATCAACCAGCACCTCTACACGCACAATCTTCCCGAGCTTGATCTGGTGGTCCGCACCAGCGGCGAGATGCGCCTGAGCAATTTCCTATTGTGGCAGGCGGCGTACGCCGAAATCTTCGTGACGAAAACGCTGTGGCCCGACTTCCGCGGCATTCATCTGCTGGAAGCCATCCAGGAATTCCAGAAACGCGAGCGCCGTTACGGCGGTTTGAACGAGCCGAACGGCGACGGCGCGCACTCCCATTCTCCGCTTCACGCTCACAGCAAATGAAACGCGTCCTCACCGCAGTGGTGCTGGTTCCGCTGGTGCTGCTGGTGGTGTTCCGCGCACCCTGGCCGTTCTTTGATTTCGTGGTGGCCGCGATCATTATCTTGGCCTTGCGCGAGTATCTGGACTTGACAGAAAGATATGAAATCAAACCATTCCGTTGGATCACATATCTGGCGTCGATCCTGCTGGTGCTGTCATTTGTTTCTCTCAATTTCCGATGGATGGGCTGGGGGCTTCCCTTCGCGACGTTCTTTTTGCTCGCGTTGGCTTACCTTCTGGCCTTGGTTTTTGGCTTGCCCGCCGTTTTCCGAAGAGACATGAAGATGGTTGTACCCGCTTCGGCCATGTCGGCGTTCGGTTTGCTTTATATCGCGTTATCGCTGGCGCTGCTGATTCGGTTGCGGCACACCCCTCAAAACGAATACCTTCTGATCTTCATCCTCTTCTCTGTTTGGGCTGGAGATATAGCGGCCTTTTACGTGGGCAGATCAGTTGGCCGTCACAAGCTCGCACCGGTGGTGAGTCCAAACAAGAGCTGGGAAGGAGCAATCGCATCTGTCGTTGCAAGTGTAGGCATTGCACTGCTCGTTTTTCATTTCCGCGTGGCTATTAATGATTGGTTTGTTCATGAGCCCGAACCTGAGAACCTGAATCCGTTTCCTATTACCCTGTGGCAGATTATTGTCCTTGGCGTGCTGACCAACGTCGCTGCGCAATTCGGCGATCTCTTTGAATCAGCCCTCAAGCGTGGCGCGGGAGTAAAAGATTCCGGCACGCTGCTGCCGGGCCACGGCGGCATTCTTGATCGCATTGATGCCCTGCTCTTTGCCATTCCGGTCGCGTGGTACTATGCGAATTTGACCGGCTTTCTGCAATGAAGCGCATCGCCATTCTCGGCTCAACCGGCTCCATCGGACGCAGCACGCTGGATGTGATCGAGCACCATCCCAATCGCTTTCAGCTTGTGGCGATTGCAGCGGGTACGAACGTTGAAGCCGCTCTGGAACAGGCACGGCGCTGGCGGCCGAAGGTCCTCTCGCTGGCGTCAGAGAAAGACGCGGAACTAGCGCGCAACAGACTCAAAGCTGAAGGTCTGGGCGGAATTGAAGTCACAAGCGGCCAACCCGGAACAGTGCGAGTCGCCACACATCCTGAAGTTGATTTTGTGGTGAGCGCCATCGTTGGCGTGGCAGGATTGAAAGCGACATTTGAAGCCGTTCGCGCGGGAAAAGAAGTTGGGCTGGCGAATAAGGAATGTCTGGTTGCCGCTGGGGAACTCATCACGGCCGAAGCGCGCCGACAGGGCAAGCCTCTGCTGCCCATTGACAGCGAGCACAACGCCGTTCACCAGTGCATGCGCGGCGGCTGCATTCATGAGGTCGAGCGCGTCTGGCTCACGGCCAGCGGCGGTCCTTTCCTGAACACGCCGAAATCCGAGTTCGAGCGCATCACCGTGGAGCAGGCGCTCGATCATCCTACGTGGAAGATGGGAAAGCGGATCACCGTGGATTCAGCGACCCTGATGAACAAAGGCTTTGAGGTGATCGAGGCCTGCCGGCTGTTCAATCTGCCGCCGGCGCAGGTAAGCGTGATCGTGCATCCGCAATCCACCATTCATTCTTTAGTCGAGTTCCGCGACGGCAGCATCCTGGCGCAGCTTTCGGTCACGGACATGCGCCTGCCCATCCTTTACGCGCTTACCTATCCTGACCGCATCAGCTCCGAACTTCGTTTCAACCTGCACGACCTGAAGCGGCTCGACTTCTGCCCGCCTGACCTCGGGAAATTTCCCTGTCTGCGGCTGGCCTATGAGGCTGCCGAGGCGGGCGGTTCCAAGCCCATCGTGTTGAACGCCGCCGACGAAGTCGCCGTCTCTGCTTTCCTCGACCGAGAAATCGGATTTAACGAAATCCCTCGGTTGATCGAAGGGACG
>DATEGH010000191.1:0-3778 GCA_035280185.1 Terriglobales bacterium | reverse complement strand
GTCAACGACAAGTATGCTCATGGGAATGGCGCCTCGGCCTGGCTAAAATGGCAGTAAATTAAGGAAATCGTAGCAGCTAATCCTGATAAACACCAGGATAAAGCTTTTTGATACAGGGCTGGCAGAGACCATGGCTGAATTCGGCCTCCGAATGTTCGCCCAGATACTCTTCCAATTGCTGCCAGAAGCCACCGTCATTTCGAATCTTTTTGCAGGAGGCACAGATAGGAATGAGCCCGCGGAGGACTTTCACTTCTTTCAGGGCCTGTTGCAGTTCTTCATTGCTCCGACGAAGCTCAAATTCCCGATTCTTCCGGCGATCCATTTCCTGCTTCAAGAGCAGCGCGGAGGAGACTCGCGCCAACAGCTCAATGCTATTGACCGGCTTGCTGATGAAATCCATGGCGCCGGCGGCAAAGGCTTCTTGAAGATTCCCTAAGTCGGACTTGGCGGTGACCATGATGACCGGAATGTCCTCGAGGTGGGCACAGCGCTTGATTTGACGGCAGGTTTCCACCCCGTCCTGCTCGGGCATCAGCACGTCCATGAGGATGAGATCGATTTTGTGGGTGGCCGAATCGCCGTCCAGGTTCAAGACCCGACCGGCGGCCTCAGCGGAATCGGCACTGAGCACATCGGCGTGGCCGGCTTTGCCAAGGATGGAACGGAGCAGCGCCTGCTGGTCCGGTGAATCGTCGACGATGAGAATGCTCACGAAACTCCTACGTACACTTCAAGAGCTCTCTACTGCTTCAAATCGCTCTCAAGTATAGCAGACGAGGATGGGGCTCTATTTGAGCTTGGAACGGACGAGGTCGCTGACCTGTTTGCCGTCGACCGGTTGACCGGCAAGCCGGGCCATTACGGCTTTCATGACAGCACCCATGTCTTTGGAAGAAGTGGCGCCCGTTTCGTGAATCACGCCAGCCACGATTCGGTCGAGTTCGTCTGGGGAGAGGGCCTTCGGAAGGTAGGCTTCGATGATGGAAATTTCCTGCCGCTCTTTTGCGGCGAGTTCGGCACGCTGCCCTTTTTCAAATTGCTCGACCGATTCCTTGCGCTGCTTGATCATCGTGGTCATGATGCGGCTCATTTCTGCATCGTCGAGATCCTTTTTCATCTCGACCTCTTTATTGAGCACGGCGGCCTTGATCATGCGGATCACGTCCATCCGCAGTTGATCGCGCGCTTTCATAGCCAGCTTCAGGTCTTCCGTCAGGCGGTCACGCAACGACATGGAAATCCTTGCAGTTTCTGCAGTTCCCGGCAGGATACCGCGTCATTCCGCCTCAGTCAATCAAGCCATGCCGGTGGTTTTGCGTCCAAGGGTGAAGTATGATGCGGCAAACGGCAGCGTGTCCGGAGGGAGGAGCGCGTATGACTGTTCAGCGGAAACACAGGCAGATGGCCGGTTTAGTGCTTGGGGCCACAGCACTACTGATGCTCGCGGCATGTTCGAGTAAAGAGCCCAAACCCATGGCGCAACCGACGCCCGATCAGGTCCGGGGCCATGCCGACCGGGGATTCGACAACCTCAAGAAGGATGAACAAGAACGACGCGTTCAGCCACCCTCACCGCAGTAGATTCGACGATCCGCTATTTGCTCGCTCGGAGCGGACCGACGAGAAGCTGCGCGATGGGTTTCAGTAACGGCAGTTCCCACACGAGCTGCGTGAACGACGCTTGTTCCACCGCCCTGGCCTCGTGAAAGCTCCTCAAAAAACTGCCCGAGACGGCGAGTCGCAACACCCCCGAGACGAAGAACACGAAGGGAAGGTTGGACGTCAGTTCGAAAGAGTGCTGTGCGATGGTGATTCGTGAAGGCAGCGCATCAACCAGCCAACTGCCGATGAAAGCCCCGAGACACCATCCGATGGCATTGATCGTGCTGTAGGTCGCCACGGCTTTCGCGCGATCCTCGGCCCTTACGGCGTCGAACACATAATTTTGAAGGCCCAAGGCAAGCCCGCCCCAGGTTACACCGCCCATAAAATTGACGAACAATAAGAACAGCAGGTTCGTTCCTGCAAGATACAGCATGGGAAGGAACGGCACCATGAAGCCGGTGACCATGAGGAGCGCTTTATTGCCGAATCGGTCCGCAAATCGCCCCCATGCCCTTAACGTCACCAGTTGCCCGAGAATTCCCGCGGCCAACCACGTCCCGTATCCCCAATAGGCGAGGTGAAGATCGCGCAGCATGTACAGCACGAAAAACGGCGCGGCAATCAATACCGCAGCGTGCATCGCTCCGGAAAACAGCAAGAACCGCCGGAAGCTGCGGCTGGTGCCGGCCAGAAATCTCCGGAAACTGGGTGAAGAATCGAGATACGGCGTCGCACGCACGTCGTCGACCTTGTCGAGAGCGGTCGCAGAGATCCATCGAGCGGCGCCCGCTGCGGTGAACACGAGCGCAAAGCCGATCCATGAGTACGCATGATCCTGCCAGAGACTGAGCAGCCACCCCGCGACGCAGAGCGCCGCGAAGCTGAGGCTGGCCATGATGGTGGCCCTTCTGGCGAAGTACGCGCCTCGCTCGTGCTCGTCCAGATGGTCGGCGATGAAACTATTCCATGTGGGCGTCGTAAACTGGTTGCAAGCGAAGTACAACGTCGTGCCGAGGATGAGCAGGAGCGGGCCGGATTCAGGAAAGAGGAGCGGCAGCAAGAGAATGGGCAGCCAGGACAGGGCTTGCCCGGCGGTGCCAGCGCGGATGAGCGCCTTACGGTCCGGGAACCAGCGGAGGAGCTTGACCGATGCCAATTGCGCGCCCGTGCCGATCAGCTGCGGAAGGGCCGACAGGACACTGAGATGTAACGGGCTGGCTCCCAGCAGGAGAGCAAAAGCAGATAGATATTGTTCGCCGCTGCCTTGGGTGATGGCCTGGCAGGCCCCATCACGAAGACCGTAGCGGCGGCTTGGTTCCCTCAAGTCTTGTTCGACCGACTCAGGAAGGCTCATTTTGTGCTCAATCCACGCAGAAATGGGTGTGGCTCAACCTATCACAGACGACTTGCGTCTGGTATGAAATAGGTGTTGAATGAAGAGGTGGAGCTTTTATGAAGGTGACTGGAATAGGCGCACGATTCCGGTACCACGGGCCGCTGATCTGCCTGGTCGGTCTTTCCGGTCTGCTTGGCTGGATTGTGTGGGACGCCGCAGCGAGAGATTTGGTCGCTCCCAAAGAGCAATCCACCACCGAAATCGATCCTACTCAAAGTCCTTCCTTCGATGACCAGAAAAAAGGCGTTCCCCAGTCTCTCTTCACGTGGATCAAGATGGCGAAAGGATATGACGTCGAATGGGACAGCTTTGGACGCAAGGGGTGGTACACGCAAGATCCAAGACTCAAGCCGATCGATCCGACGTCGGTCTTTACGCCTGACACGCCAGCCATTTACATCGTGTTCGAAGTGGCGCCCCTTGAAGACCCCGCGCAGTTCAGCGCCCAGTGGTTTCTGGAGGCTGCAGCGGGGAAACTGCCCGACGCGCCGATGGGCAAGGATAGCCTTGAAGTTCCCGGCCATGAACGGTATGGTTTTCTCGAACTGAAACGGAAAGAAGAGAAGTGGCCGGTCGGCAAATACCAGGTCAAGATCTTCATCACACCGCTGGGGCAGCAACCGTTCCATGCGGCGAACCAAGTGGGGACCATGCGGTTCTCCATCGTCGACGCACCTCCTGCTGCTCCATCCTCCGCGCAGAAATAGGCGCTTCCTTTGCGCAAGGACATCCATGAACTCCCGAATCCGGGTCACCGATACGGACAAGCTCGCA
>DATEGH010000190.1:0-3891 GCA_035280185.1 Terriglobales bacterium | reverse complement strand
TACCAGGGAAGCGGCGAGAGAGACCACCCCTGAGCAAATCATGGGCTGGCGCGGCCCCGTGGAGCGGCGTAGACCTGGCACCACGCCGCGTAAGCAGAGAGTTACCCGGGACGAGGCAAAGAACATGTCATTTAGACGGCTGTTGGACGATGCGATCGAGGTTGAGCAGCGATGAGAGAGCAGCCTTTTTCTCCCGAGGGACTTTACCCGCCAGACCATATGTTCGGTATGGAAGTTCCCGAGGGCGGGTCTGCCTGTTCCAAGTGCGAGTATCTGGCCGACAACAAAAGGGATTGTACTGAAGAACATTTCCTTGAATGGCAGCGGATGAATGGCGCAGAAAAGCCGGAAGAGATACCGGGAAAGATCACGGCTTATTGTTGCGACGATTTTGTGGCAGCAAAAACCAAACCGCTGGGCAAGGAAGAGGCAAGTCGCATGACTTTCAAAGAAATTCTCGACAGTATGCGGCCAGCGGAGCGGACGTGATGGAGCAGGAGCGCGAACAACACAACTATTTCTGGGCGGAATTTTTAGCGTTGGCTACCGAGGAGATCGACCAACTACGACTCGACCCACCGGCCGTAGACGATTTGCTCGACCGAGTATTTTGGGTTGACGGGAATAAAAGGGTGAATTGATGCCAGCCTACAACAGCGCGACAAGCCCAAGCAGCATAGATGCCGGTGATGTTTCGAACGTCTGGGCCACAGCCGATGGCAATTTGACTAGTGGTGCCAAAACGCAGCGCGTGGCGCTTGTGCAAAGGTCAGACGGCGGAGCAACGAAATTAGCTTGGAGAGTAGCGTTCAGCGGCGCTCCTGGAGTCATTTCGCTTCAGTTGCAAACCTCTGATTTCGATAACGATGTGGACTATCAGTCGGAAGGCTCGGCGGTCACTACTGTTGGGAACAACAACGAAGTGCGGGCGGAGTTCACGTTGATAGCTGCTAGGTTCGCCCGCCTGCTGGCCACGACTGTGACCAATGCCGTGACAGCAAGTGTCGATTTCGTGGGATGACGATGAACAAAATATTTATTGCCAACCGCCCAGGCCGCCACAGACCGTGGCTGCCGGCTTGGCTGCCAGTTCAAAAGTCCATTCCCCAGAATGCGCCCGTTGCAACGGCTGTAAGTAAATCGAAACAAAAGAAGAAGCAGTGCGGTGACAAGCATGGATCTTGAGATCAGGCTGCAACCCAACCAAAGCGAAATCTGGCGGCGATGGGACGAGCAGAGGTACACGCGCATCGGCTTCGGAGGAGCCAGGGGCGGTTCCAAGTCTGGTGGCGGGCGTCGCTTAATGCTTTTAAGGCGATTGAAATACGCCAAAACCACAGGACTGATTTTGCGGCGCACGTACCCGGAGCTTTACAAAAGCCATATTGTGAAACTCTTCGAGGAGTTTCCAGAAATTCGCTCGTGGTGGCGCGAATCGTCGAAAGAACTTCAATTCCCGAATGGTTCTCGGCTGTTCTTTGGTTCAGCAGAAACCGAAAAGGATTTGAGTGGGTATTACTCGGCTGAGTTCGCGGACATCATGGTGGACGAGGCTCAAGAGTTCAGCCAGAACGAATTGGAACGGCTGTCTGGGTCAAACCGCTGCACTTCCGACAGCCAGATCACGCCCGGAATGCTTTTTACGTTCATGCCAGGAGTCAGCGAGACAGGCTTGCCGCCAAAAGGGCTGGACTATCTTCGGCGTGTTTTTGTGAATAACCAGCAGCGTGAGGCCGAAGCAAAGCAGCGCTGGACGTTCGTTCAGGTTTTTGCTTGGGACAATGTTGAGTGGGCGCGGAAGGAACTAGTCCGTGATGGAGTTTCCGAGGAAGAGTTCTATGGCTGGACTCCAGAAGCCCGCAGAGAATATTTCGTCAAACGTACGGACTTTGGTGCCGTGCTCTCAGCGATTACGGACAACTTTCTTCGCGAAGCATGGCTTGACGGGAAATGGGGCATTTTCCAAGGGCAGTACTTTACGAACTTCGATTACGACCGGCACACCAAACCAGCCGAAGAAATACAGCTCAAGCCGTGGTGGAGACGTTGGATCAGCGGAGACTGGGGCCACGATCACCCGGCCTGCATCCACCTACACGCTGAAGACGAAAAGAAGCACATTTACACCTATGCCGAACTCTGGGGCCGGGGGTTTGGAGAAACCGAGCTGGGCCAGCGCATTGGCGACATGTGCGGTGCCAACAAGTTTAGCGAGTTCTGGCTATCCTGGGATGCGTTCGGCAAGCTGAACAAGACCACCAGAAAATCCATTGTAGACATGATTGGCGAGGCGATGCCGAAAGGCTTGCCGCGGCCAACTCCAGCAGACGCTTCTCCCGGCTCCCGAATCAGCGGATGGCGGCTCATGCACCAGTTGATTGACGCGAACATGTGGACGATCTCGCGCGACTGTCCAAAGCTAATCGAGTGTATTCCTTCGCTTGTTCGGGACATGGAGCGCAACACGGAAGACGTGCTGAAAGTCGATTGGTCAACAGAGCAGATTGGCGATGACCCGGCAGACTCAGCACGGTACGGGCTGCAAAATCTCTTAGCACCCGCAACCGAGCCACCGGGCTTAAAACTAGAGCGCCGCGCTCAGGAAGCGGGGCTCACCGACCCAACCAGCGAGATGATCTGGCGCAGCAAGTGGGCAGCGCAGGAGCGCAAAAAGACAGCGCCAATTCACTTCGCCCGGCGTGGCCTAAACCATCGAAAGCGGGCGACCTACTAATGAGATTCAGAACACTTCTTTGTTTTTTTCTACTACTAATCAGCCCGGCTTGCGCCCTTGCCCAAGGTGGCGTCCCAGCAGACCCTATCCGAGTTACGGATTCTCTTGGCCGGCCGCGCGGCGGCGCTACTGTCACCATCTGCACCTCTGCTGGTACTGGAATTCCTTGTACACCACTAGCGAGCATCTTTACGGATGCTGGGCTCACGATTGCTGCTACCAACCCAACGACTACAGATGGCTTAGGCAACTTGCCGGTTATTTATGCTGCTCCAGGCGTCTACAAGTACACAGTAACTGGCATTGGTATCACGCCCTCAGGCCCCTTCACCGCGACAGTAGCCGGAACGGGCGGCGGTGATGCCATGCGCGCACAGCCAAACACTTTCACGGCAGCAAACACGTTCACGCAGCAGATTACTTCCACCGTAGCGACCGGCACGGCTCCGTTTTCCATTGCCAGCACAACCGTAGTGTCGAACCTCAATGCGCAACTGCACAATGGAAAGACCGCTCCAAGCGGAAACATTGTAGGCGATACGGACACGCAGACCCTCACCAATAAGACGATAGACATTTCCGCGAATACGCTGAAAAACTCTTCCAACACGGCGGGGCATGTTCCGCGAAACAACGGGACGCAATACGTTGACGCGCAGCTAGGCTTTGCAGATTTGTCAGGCACGGCTAGCACTTCGCAGATCGGAACAGGAACGCCAGCGGCCTCGAAGTACGTTGACGGCGGCACGGGCGCGTGGACAACCCTTCCAGCAGGCGGAATCCCCGTTACTCAAGTGGATCTGACGGCGCAGGGCGCGAACATCGCGGCAACCACGATTCTTACACCGGGCGCGAATGGTTTTTATCGCGTTTCCGGCTATTCAGTCGTCTCCAGGGCGGCTACTACGAGTTCTACGAACCCAGGAGTCTTCATAAATTACACCGATGCGGATTCTGGAGCAGCCGAGACGCCGGCTGCTTTCATCTCCTCCAACACGGCGAACGTTTTGGGCAGTGTTTCCTCATGCAATGGCGGCACAGTGTCGTGGTGCGGAATGCTAATTTATGCCAAGTCAGGCGTGGCGATTCAATACTCGACTACTGGATACGCCTCTTCTGGCGCAACGTCTATGCAGTACGCGCTCCATCTTAGGCTT
>DATEGH010000189.1:0-6694 GCA_035280185.1 Terriglobales bacterium | reverse complement strand
GCGGCCTTAATGGAAAACGTGGTGCGGGCCGCGCAGTTTTGCGCCGGATTGAGAAAACCTGGTTACGATTTCAACACGGGAGTTGCTGCTGGGACTGAGGCAGGCGCTTTGCGCTAGACTTCTTCGAGCTCTTCTTCATGGTGATGCTGAGCCGGCCCAAACGTATAGCCGACACGGCGCAAAGTATGGATTAGCCGAGTCCTTGCTCCCTCATCAACTTTCTTGCGCAGATAATTCACATACACGTCAACAACGTTGGTTGCAGTATCTGGCGAAAGCTTCCAGACGTGCTCGATGATCATGTTGCGAGTAATCCGGCGCCCCATGTTCAGCATAAAGTATTCGAGCAGGCTGAATTCTCTGGGAGTCAATTCTATTAAATGACCTCCACGCTTTACCGTCCGCTGGATGCGGTCAAGCTCAAGGTCCTCTATCTTTAGCACCGCCTCGCCGTGTCGAGCCTGACGGCGCTGCAGCGCGCGTACTCGGGCAGAGAGTTCGGAGAACGCAAAAGGTTTTGTGAGGTAATCGTCAGCCCCGGCATCAAGGCAAGCTACGCGCTCGCCGATTGCATCGGTGGCTGTGAGGATTAGCACGCCAACATCGGGGTTCTCGCGTCTCAAGCGCCTGAGAACTTCTTCCCCTGACATGCCAGGAAGCCTGAGATCAAGAATAAGAACATCAAACTGTTCGGCGCTCAGCCGCGCGAGAGCGCGCTCGCCGCTTGCCGCAACATCGCAATGATGACCATCTTGAGTGAAAGCACCCGCAATCAACGATGACAGGGGAGCATCGTCTTCAGCAATTAGGATTCGCATCCGCCTGAATCTCCCACATGACCCTATCCGGAATAATGGAGAACCTCATTTCTAGACGCAAACCGCAGTTAAAAATTTCTACCACGAAATAAGGGCGATAAAATTAATAAATTCTTAATTTTTGCAAAAGATAACCGAGTTGTCCTTATGGAAAGACGAACGGCATCAGGCGGGAGCGCGGGTCTGGAGTTGTTGGACGGTATGCCGCGCCACCATCAAATCCTCGTCAGTGCGTATTACCCGGATGGTGCAACGGCTCTTTGCTGAACTGATGATTGCCGCGGAAGAAGAGTTCTTGACAGGGTCAATCGCTAGACCCAAGCACTCCAAACCAGAACAGATTTCAGCCCGAATTTCGCTGGAATGCTCTCCAATTCCGCCAGTGAACACGAGAGTATCAAGCCCATTCAGCGCGGCCGCATAGGCTCCGATCCACTTACGTATCTGATAGCAGAACATCTCGATCGCGAGAGCAGCATTCGGATTTGCGGCGCGTTCCTGAAGCAGGACCTTCATGTCCCCAGACACTCCAGAAACGCCGCGCAGGCCAGATTGATGATCGAACATCTCTTCCAATTCGGTAATGGTCCTTCCCTGGCGAAGCAGAGCCAGCAAAATTCCGGGGTCAAGATCACCCGAGCGCGTGCTCATCATGAACCCGCCTGTTGGTGTCAGACCCATGCTGGTGTCAATCGAAGCGCCGTCTCTAACCGCTGCCATGCTTGCTCCGTTGCCAAGATGAGCAATTACCGCACGCCGGCCCAGTTCGGTTCCAAGCGTGCGGACCGCGTACTCGTAGGAAAGTCCATGAAATCCATAGCGCACGGTGCCGCCGTCATACAGAGTTCGGGGAAGAGGAAATCTGCGCGTGATTTCCGGGAGAGTAGAGTGGAAAGCTGTATCGAAGCAGGCGACCTGTGGCAGGTCAGGATATCGTTTGGCAATTGCCTCGATCAGCGCGATCTGGCTGGGCAGATGCAAAGGTGCAAACGCAATCGCGTCCTTGAGCTGCGCCATCACCTGAGCTGTGACGATTTGAGGCTGGACGAGAGAAAATCCACCGTGCACCAGACGATGGCCTGCCGCCATCGGTTGATCGCTGTTGTTCTGTTCCAGTAAAGAAAAGAGCGCGGCTGACGCGGCGGCATGGTCCGGCAGATGCTCCTGCAAGTCCGCGAGAGTGCGATTTTCGGCATTACGCAGCCAGAACCGGCTTTCAGCCTGTCCAATCTCGTCCGCAGCGCCGAAGAGCAACCGTTCCTCTCGCCCATCGGTGAAGCGGTACAGCGCCACCTTGAGCGACGACGATCCGCCGTTCACGCAAAGGACCGTTCCGCCCATTCAGCAGGCTCGGAACTGGCGAAGTGCTCTAGTTCGCATTCGACTCCCAGCGCCAGTTAACGATCTCAGGCATGTCCTGCCCGTGCAGCTTCACGTATGCTTTGTGCTGCGCCAGCTTCTGCTCAAAAACCTGAATCGCGTTTTCCGCCGCAACCTTCAGGTGAGGTACCCGGCGAATTGCATCCATCGCGAGTTGAAACCGATCCATATTGTTGAGGACCACCATGTCAAACGGTGTCGTTGTGGTGCCTTCCTCCTTGTAGCCACGGACATGGAAGTTGCTGTGATTGGTGCGCCGATAACTCAGCCGGTGAATAAACCAGGGATATCCGTGATAGGCAAAGATCACGGGTTTGTTGGTTGTGAAGATCGCGTCAAAGGCTGCGTCATCCAGGCCGTGTGGATGCTCCGAAGCCGGCTGCAAAGTCATGAGGTCCACCACGTTGACCACGCGAATCTTCAGTTCCCGCAAGTGCTGCCGGAGCAGAGAAGTAGCGGCCAGAATCTCCTGAGTAGGAACATCGCCAGCGCACGCCATCACGACGTCCGGCTCGCTGCCTTCGTCGTTGCCGGCCCATTTCCAGATGCCGATGCCTGCCGCGCAATGACGAATGGCCGATTCCATATCAAGCCACTGCAGTTCCGGCTGCTTCCCGGCGACGATCACATTCACGTAGTTGCGGCTACGCAGGCAATGGTCCGCGACTGAGAGCAGGCAATTCGCGTCAGGAGGCAGATAAACACGCACGATCTGCGGCTTCTTATTCGCCATCTGGTCTATGAATCCGGGATCTTGATGGCTGAAACCGTTATGGTCCTGGCGCCACACGTGCGACGTGAGCAGATAGTTCAGTGACGCGATGGGTTTCCGCCACGGAATGTGCATCGAGGATTCCAGCCACTTCGCGTGCTGATTGAACATCGAAGTCACGATATGAATGAAAGCTTCATAGCAGGAGAAGAATCCATTCCTCCCGGTCAACAGATAGCCTTCCAGCCAGCCTTCACACATATGCTCGCTCAAGACTTCCATCACACGGCCGTCATGGCTTACGTGTGAATCCGTAGGAAGAAGTCGCGCCATCAGCAGACGGTCGGTTGCATCGAATACTGCCCCGAGTCGGTTGGATTCAGTCTCATCCGGGCCCATGATGCGAAAATTCGCGCCCTCGATATTCACCTTCATCACATCCCGAAGAAACTTGCCCAGGACGCGAGTTGACTCTTCCATACTGCGGCCCGGCGCTTCGACCTTCACGGCATAATCTCGGAAATCAGGCAGGTGAAGCGGTTTGAGCAACAATCCGCCGTTTGCATGCGGGTTCATTCCCATGCGGCGATTGCCAGTCGGCGCAAGTTCCGCAAGCTCAGGAACAAGTTTGCCGTTGCTGTCGAAAAGTGTTTCCGGTTTGTAGCTCCGCATCCAATTTTCCAGGATCTTCAGGTGTTCCGGTTTTTGCGCCAGATCCGCAACCGGAACTTGATGCGAGCGCCATGTTCCTTCCACCGGTTGGCCATCCACCACCTTCGGGCCGGTCCAGCCTTTCGGGCTTTGCAGAATGATTACCGGCCAGCGCGGCCGGTCCGTGGCGCCGTTCTGCCGCCACTCCTGCTGGATCTTACGGATTTCGATAATAACGGCATCCATCGTTGCCGCCATGAGCTGATGCATGACTTCCGGTTCGTGGCCTTCCACGAAGTATGGCTTATAGCCGTATCCGGTGAAGAGATCGGTCAGTTCCGCCGCGGGGATCCTCGCCAGCACGGTGGGCCCCGCGATCTTGTATCCATTCAAGTGGAGAATCGGCAACACCGCGCCATCGCGTTGCGGGTTCAGGAATTTGTTCGAATGCCAGCTTGTGGCGCACGGTCCAGTTTCAGCTTCGCCGTCACCTACAACACAGCACACCAGCAAATCAGGATTGTCGAATGCCGCGCCGTACGCATGAAGAAGTGAATAACCCAGCTCCCCGCCTTCATGGATCGAGCCAGGAGTATCCGGAGAAGCGTGGCTGGGGATGCCTCCCGGCCAGGAGAACTGAGTGAACAATCGCTCCATGCCGGCAATGTCCTCGGTGATGTTGGGGTAGAGTTCCGTGTACGACCCTTCAAGATATGTATTTGCCACCATCCCTGGTCCGCCATGCCCCGGACCGCAAACATAGATCGCGTTCAGGTCATATTTCTTGATTACGCGATTCATGTGGACGTAAACAAAATTCAGTCCGGGAGTGGTGCCCCAATGTCCCAGCAGGCGAGGCTTTACATGTTCCAGTTTGAGTGGCTCGCGCAACAGGGGATTCGCGTGAAGATAAATCTGACCGACAGAGAGGTAATTGGCTGCTTCCCAGTAGCGGTTGATTTCGCTCAGTTCCTGGGATGTTAAAGGACCGGCAAGCGTCTCTTTGCGAGTGAGAGTCTCTGGCATTGGCATCTCCTCACGCTGCGTTCATTTTACGCTGCGGATGTGGATCAGCATGCGCCGAGGCCCGAAACAGAGCTGCGGATCAATCGGCGTGAATCGCCAGATGTGGCACGTAGCGCAGCTCGATGCTGCCGGTCACGTTGTGCTCCGCACCGGCTTGCAGGGAAGGAATCAGCCAACGCTCATACTGCATGGTGCTCTCGACCACCACATCGGGCCGCGCTTGCCACTGCCAGCGAGCGATGGCATCACTCTGAGTACCGCCGCCGGGCAAGAAGCCGTTGCCGATCTTTGTCTGGCGATAACTGACCTGCAAGCTGTTTGCGCCGGAGAAATGGTAAGTGCTCCAGCCCTGGTAAGAACGAGCGTCGCGGCCCGTAGGGCTGCCGAAGAGAAATCCTTTGTTGGTGTTCGCGTCGTGGTACTGGTTGTTGATATAGATGAACGTCCCGCCGCGATCCGTGGCAGTCAGCGATTGGGTTGAAGTTGTCTCCGCTCGGAAGTCGAGCCTTGAGACCAAGGGAAAGTGACATAGATAAATTCCCGGGTTGATTGCCGCTCGTCGCGGATTCGCCAGTGGAGATGGATCGTCGTCACTGTATGCATCAGAGTACAGCGTCAGCCAGTTGCGGAGGTACGGGACCTTGTAGGAGAAGTCCAGGCCTGACTTGCGGTCTCCGGGATCATTGCGATTGTCTGGGGTAGGGCTGGAGTCGCTCAGAGATCCGAAGTTTCTCAGCAGGTTGTGGAACGTAAACGGATGCCCAACCCCCGCCCAGATTGAAGCCCGCGTGAAGCCCACTTCCAGATTTTCCGTCGGATGAAAGCTGATCTTCTGCAGATTGAAGAACGGCCGCTCGGGAAATTGATGGCCGGAGAGCTTGGCAAAGAGAAACTCGCCATTCGCTGATCCAAGAAAGTGAAAAATGCCTCCAAGCTCCAGCGGCGAGGTGCGCGTCAAGCGCAGCATATACATGGGATCGGCGTTGTCACTCAGCATCAGGGGCGCGCTCTCGTCCGGCGACAGCCAGAGGCTCTGCTTGCCCAATGTGAGGGCATACTGGCCCATTTGCAATCCCGCATACATATCCAAGGGATAGAAGCGGTTAATTGTCGTGATCGGGTTTGCCGGCTGCACCGGATTCACGTCCAATGAAGCGATCAGGTTGCGTTGCGCATCGCCCAGCGGCCCGCGACCGGGTGCATGCTCGTACTCGCCGCGAACGTAGAAGAATGCCGGACCTGCTACCGCACTGGCCTCAGCTCCGGTCGCCACGTTTGTGCCCTGATCGTAAGGCCGCCCGAAATCGTTCCAGATGCTCTGGCCGAAGTGGTAGCTATCACGCAGCGGAGGTCCGCTGATCTGCATGTAGCGCGTGTAAACCGAATCAATCTGTGCGCTGTAATAATGCTGGCCGTCGTTGCTGAATTGCTGCTTCAGCCGGGTGATGGTCTGCGCCACTTCAGAATCCTTTGGCAAGTCCTGCGCGTAATACTCGGCTTCTTCGATCTGGCGCATACATTCGCGGCGTGTCCACGGTTCCAGCCCCGTGAACTGCGAACGAATGTAGCCGAGAGATGCCAGACGCTTGAGCGCCGGATAAACCCAGCTATCCAGTGGCACATACGGAGAACCAAGATTTATATCTCCCAACTCTCCGGGTTGTCGGGTAAATGATCCGTACTCTGCGATGTCCAGGTCGGAATTGTGATGGGCGCGATAAACCTGCCGGCCGATCAGCCAGCCCAGCGCGCCGCCCACAACTACATCGGAAGGGAAGTGGTCGCGTCCGGTGACGCGCGCGATACTTACCGTGGCTGCAGTGCCATAGGCCAATGCCTGCACCAGCGGTCCAGGATATTCGTGCGCCAGGACTGAAGCCGCAGTCCAGCTCAGCATGGAATGAGTTGAAGGAAACGATGAATCGCCGAACTTGCTGAAGAACTGACCATTTCCGCCGCTTGCGGCGGGCCGTTCACGATTGAAGGCGAACTTCAAGCCTTCATTAACAATCAGGCCATCCGCCAGTGCCTCGCCGGTGAGCAGACCAGTCTCACGTTGATGGTTCGTGCCTTGCCAGCCTCCCCACAGGTACATACTGGCGGGCAG
>DATEGH010000188.1:0-27317 GCA_035280185.1 Terriglobales bacterium | reverse complement strand
TGGACCCAGATTCGTCGCGCCGGAATTGGCCGCATCATATCCGTTTGCTCCCGCGGCCGAAGGCCGCGGATGGAAGTACTCCGGCTCGGTGAATGGCTGCGCCAGGAGGCGCGATCCGATCACCGCTCCGCTCCTGCTTATGAGTTGACCATCGGCCTTGTCCGTGAAGAATGCTTGCGCAAGCCCAGTGACGACGAGCGGATAGGCCAGGCCCAGAAGAATGGTGGTCACGACCGTGTACCAGAACGCGGTCAGCAAATTCGTTTTGATGCGTGCGCCAATCATGCCAGACCCATTCCTCGGACGATTACGTCGATGATCTTGATACCTGCGAAAGGTGCGAGCACGCCGCCTAAGCCGTAGATCAGCAGGTTGCGCCGCAGGAGTGCCTCCGCACTCATGGGCCGGTACTTTACTCCGCGTAGCGCCAAGGGGATTAGCGCGACAATGATGAGAGCGTTGAAGATTACGGCCGAGAGAATTGCGGACTGCGGCGTCGCTAGCCGCATGACGTTGAGCGCGTTCAGTACCGGGAATGCGCCGGCGAACATTGCCGGAATGATGGCAAAGTACTTGGCCACATCGTTGGCAATAGAAAAGGTTGTGAGTGATCCGCGCGTCATGAGCAACTGCTTCCCGATCTCCACGATCTCGATCAGTTTGGTCGGGTTGGAATCCAGATCGACCATGTTGCCGGCTTCCTTGGCAGCCTGCGTTCCTGTGTTCATCGCCAAGCCAACATCAGCCTGGGCCAGCGCCGGCGCGTCGTTCGTGCCATCGCCAGTCATCGCCACCAGCTTGCCCTGACTTTGCTCGCGCCGAATCAAATCCATTTTGTCTTTTGGCGTCGCTTGCGCGAGAAAGTCATCCACGCCGGCTTCGCGAGCGATGGCCGCCGCGGTAAGCGGATTGTCTCCGGTAATTATGACGGTGCGAATGCCCATGGCGCGAAGCTGGGCAAAACGTTCCCTCATGCCGCCCTTGACGATGTCTTTCAGATGGACCACACCCAGCGCCCGGTTCGCGTCTACCACCACCAGAGGAGTGCCTCCGGAGCGGGAGATCCTCTCCGCCGTGGCTCTGACTTCAGCAGGCATAAGGCCTCCATTCGCCTGCAAATATTTCTGAATAGCATCCGCCGCACCTTTGCGAATTTTGCGGCCATTCAGGTTCACTCCGGACATCCGGGTTTGCGCTGTGAATGGAACGAACTGCGCCTGCATGGTGGCCAGCTCGCGCCCGCGAATATTGAATCTCTCTTTTGCCAGCACGACAATCGAGCGTCCCTCGGGAGTTTCGTCCGGCAGCGATGAGAGCTGGGCAGCATCGGCAAGCTGATCATTGCTCACGCCCGGCGCGGCGACAAAGTCCGCCGCCTGGCGATTGCCCATCGTGATCGTGCCTGTTTTATCCAGCAGCAGCGTGTTCACGTCGCCTGCCGCTTCTACGGCTCGGCCTGACATTGCGAGCACATTATGCTGCACCAATCGGTCCATCCCGGCGATGCCGATGGCTGAGAGCAGCGCGCCTATCGTGGTAGGAATCAGGCAGACGAGCAAAGAAACCAGAACGAAGACAGACTGCGGCGCGCCGGAGTAGGTGGCAAATGGCTGAAGACTCACGACAGCCAGGAGAAAAATCACTGTCAGCCCCGCCAACAGGATATTCAATGCGATCTCGTTTGGAGTTTTCTGCCGCTCCGCGCCTTCCACCAGGGCGATCATGCGATCCAGAAACGTTTCGCCCGGGTTGGAGGTGATTTTTACTTTGATCTGATCAGAGAGCACGCGCGTGCCTCCAGTCACCGCTGAGCGGTCGCCTCCCGACTCACGAATCACTGGCGCCGATTCTCCAGTGATGGCCGATTCATCCACTGAAGCCACGCCTTCAATCACCTCACCATCGCCGGGAATGATTTCGCCCGCTGAAACGACAACAATGTCACTAACGCGTAGCCGCGATCCTGCAACCTCATCGAAGACACCACTTGACCGCAGACGGTGTGCTTTCGTTTCTGATTTCGTGCGCCGCAGTGTTTCCGCCTGCGCCTTGCCCCGGCCTTCAGCCATAGCTTCGGCGAAATTGGCAAAGATCACAGTGAACCAAAGCCAGAGAGTGATTTGCAGATCGAAGCCGAACCCCGGTGCACGGTTGATGCCATCCTTGACCAGCAGAACCGTCGTGAGCAGGCTCCCAACTTCCACCACAAACATCACTGGATTGCGCATCATCGTCCGCGGATCCAGCTTCAGCAGGGAGTCTAGCAGTGCCCGGCGCACGATCCTGGCATCCCATAGAGACTTCCGACTTCCAACTCCAGACGCCATGTTTCAGAACACCTTTCCTGCGTGCATCTGCAAGTGCTCCAGCACCGGCCCCAGACTCAGCGCAGGAAAGAACGTCAACGCGCCGAGGATCAGGATCACGCTCACTAGCAGCGTGGCGAAAAGCGGAGTGGTCACCGGGAATGTTCCCTGCGAAGGAGGAACAGTTTTCTTCTGCGCCAAGTTTCCCGCCAATGCCAGCATCGGCACGATCATCAGGAATCGCCCAATCAGCATGGCGAAACCTGTGGCCATGTTGTACCAGCGGTTCACTCCAAGTCCCGCAAAGGCCGAACCATTGTTTCCCGTTCCGGAGGTGAATGCGTAGAGCATCTCGGAAAGACCATGCGGGCCGCTGTTCGTCAAAGTCGAGGTGCCGAATACCGGCGAAATTGCCGAGATCGCAGAGAACGCGAGAATGCACAGTGGGAAGATGAGCGCATATAGCATCGCCATTTTCACGTCATACGCTTCGATCTTCTTGCCCAGGTATTCCGGAGTGCGGCCGACCATCAAGCCGGCAATGAAAACTGCAAGAATCACAAAGATCAGCACGCCATACATGCCGGAGCCCACGCCGCCGAAAACCACTTCGCCAAGCATGATGTTGAGCAGGAGCACCATGCCTCCGAGCGGTGTAAACGAATCATGCATGCTGTTCACCGCGCCGCAGCTTGCGTCGGTCGTAATGGTCGCGAAGAGCGCGGAGTTCGCGACGCCGAATCGAACTTCCTTGCCCTCCATATTGCCGCCGGACTGAAGCGCTGTGGCGCGCTGGTCTGTGCCGTGCAGCAGCGGGTTACCATGCGACTCCGCCCGGTAGGCTGTAGAAACGCCAGCAAAGAACAGAACCGCCATTGCGCCCAGCACCGTCCAGCCGTGCCGTTGTGATCCCGTCATTCGCCCCAAGGTGTAGGTGAGCCCGGCAGGAATCACGAAGATGGAAAACATCTCCAGAAAATTGGTGAACGGCGTCGGGTTCTCAAACGGATGCGAACTGTTGGCATTGAAAAATCCGCCGCCATTGGTGCCCAGCATCTTGATGGCCTCCTGCGACGCCACAGGCCCTTCTGCAATGGTCTGTTCTGTTATGGCGTCAGTCATCGGCTTGCCGTCAGTCGTTATTTGCGGCTTACCATCCTGTCCAATCTTCTGCACGTGCTGCGGTTCAACCAGCTTGGCGGTAGCGTAAGACTTGAAATTCTGCACCACTCCTTGCGAAACCAGCAGCACGCCATAAGCCACGCACGCAGGTAAAAGCACCCACAACAACGCGCGAGTGGTATCAACCCAGAAATTTCCGATCGTCTCCTTCTCGCGCCGTGCGATTCCACGGATCAAGGCTATCGCCAATGCAATCCCTACCGCGGCAGAGGCAAAGTTGTGGTATGCCAGCCCTGCCATTTGCGTCAGATAACTCATGGTTTGCTCCCCGGAGTAGAACTGCCAATTGGTGTTCGTGGTAAATGAAGCTGCGGTATTGAACGCCAGGTCGGCAGGAACGCCAGCGAGCTTCTGCGGATTCAGCGGCAGCACGTGCTGGGCCCGTTCCAGTAGATAGAGCACGAGCATGGAGACGCCGCTGAACATCAGCATGGAGACGCTGTATTCGGTCCAGCGCATTTCGCGTTCTTCATCGACCCGCGTCACTCTGTAGATCAGCCGCTCCAGCGGACGCATCAGCGGATCAAAAAAAGTGTGCTCGCGAGCAAAAACTCTGGCCATGAACACGCCTGCGGGCTTCGTGATGAGGAGCACCGCCGCAAAGAACACCAGAATCTGGAGCCAGCCGTTGAACGTCATCTCAAAACTCCTCCGGCCGCAGCAGCGCGTAGATCAGATAAATCATCAGGAGCAGACTTACGAGCAGGATCAAAACGTTGTCAAGGGTCATTGCCCGCTCCTACTTGAGCCTGTCGCACGCGGCTGTGTAGGCGATCGCTATTACAAAGAAAGCTGCCGTAAACGCCAGCATCATGAAATCTGACATTCAGAACCTCACCATGCGCCCTGTTTCTGGCCGAACCACCAGATCAGCCCCAGCGTCGCCGTATTCTGTTCCTTCGTCAGCTTGCCTGCAGTGCCGGTCAAAAAGAATGGCCGATTGGAAAAATCACGGCGCCATTCACTGCGCATGAGAAGGCCTTCGCCCAGCTTGTATTCCGTCGTGGCTGTAGTTTCTTTCAGCGCCTGCGTGAGGCCGCTGAATAGCCCGCCACGATCTGAGAGATATTCGCCTCGGCCTGCAAGAGCAACCCGGTGCGTCAATTGGTATCTTGCATAGCCAGCGCCGCCGCCGAGATGGCTGGGTACCGACTCGCTAAACACGCGATTGAGCAGGTAGTCGCCTTCACCAACCAACGTCAGCTTTGCCGTCGCATTCCAGGTAATGTAGCTGTCGAAGATGTGCTCCCGCCCGTTCGGCGTTGGACTAACGTTGCTGACCGGCAGGCCGGGCTGGGTCGGGCCGGCGGGCAAGCCGGGGTTCAGCATGCTGACAACATCTCGCTGTTCCTCTCCGAAGTAGTAATTCAAGTTCCAACTAACAGGTTTTGCCGGCTTCAGATTCAACAGAAATGCCTGCGACTTGAAGCCGTTGAAGTCTTCTGTTTGTTGGGCCCCATTGACGAGCCAGTACGTCAGATTTGCCCGGTCACTCAGGTTGTAGCTGGCCCGGAAGCCCATGTGATAAAACGGAAGAAAATTGAAGTAGAACGAACGCGAGTAGTTGATCTGATCTTTCCCGTAGTTGCCTTCCACTCCCAAGGCGCTTGGCCACTTTCCGAAATCAACCGTTAATCCGCTGCCAACAGGGAATACATACGTTCCGTATGCCTGAAATATGGGCCTGTAAACTTGTGGCCGGAGTTCATTTACAGCACTGCCCTGCAGCGTTTCCGTGGCCTGCCCATATTGAAAATCAACTCGCAGTCCGGCGCGACGATTGGCAGAAAGATCGGGCGCATGCTCGATGATCAAGTTGGCTTGATTCAGGCTAAAGCTGTTGCTGCTTACATCGTAGGCGCGCAGCAGGTTCACACGTCCGGTCGGCTGATTGAAGTTGTAGCCGTAGTAGCCATCGAGCGCGACGCTAATTGTTGTTCCGGCAGGAAACTCATGAACAGCCTGATCGTCGTTTGTGATGGCATTTTGAGAGATCGGGCCAGCTTGGTCTGCGGGTTGCGCAGGGTCCGTCACCTGTCGTTTTTCAAGCTGCTCAACGCGCGCCTTGAGCTGAATAACCATTTCGTGCAACTTCTGAATCTCGTCCTGCTCAGGTCCGGTTGTTTGGGCTTGAAGTGGCAAACAGCACCCGGCTATTACAGCGGTGATGAAGAGAGCTGTCATGCTTCCGCCGCCGGTGAGCTTTACCTTTCTTTGTTCCGGAGATGGAAGCTCCAGCACCTTCGGCTGGCTGCTCTTCTCATTTTCGCCAGGCGGTATTTTCATCGCGTAAAGAAGCGTCGAACAGGGCTCACGCCGACGATGGCGTTCCCTTGAAAAGCCCCAGAAGCAGAAGAGAAGAAATCCCAACGCAGTGAGACTGCCCGCGAGAGCCACGGCCAATAAAATTCTCAGCGTCACAAATACCTCGCCGGCCCTTTGCTCAGGACGGAACGAGTCTAGTAAAGATTGTTGGGCGTAAAAAAAACATTAGGAAGCGGTAAATCTTTTATAAGTCAAGGAAGAGTTCTACTCCTCGTTCCCAGCAGGCTGGAACCTGTACCCCACCCATGGATCGGTCAGGATGTAACGTGGCGTTTCTTCCGGCTCGACTTTTTTGCGCAGTTGGTTGATAAAAACTCGTAGGTACTCGGGCTGCTGTACGCTTTCGCCACCCCAAACTGCATTAAGCAGCACGCGGTGAGTGAGGACTTTGTTAGGATGTCGCGCCATGAAGACCAGCAGGTCAAATTCTTTGGGCGTGAGGTGAACTTCTTTTCCCATCACGCGCACCTGCCGCGCTTCCGAATTGATGTAGAAGTCGCCTTGCTCAATCGCTTCCTGCGAAGACTCTTGATTGGCTGCAACGCGGCGTAAGTTCGCCCGCACGCGCGCAAGCAGTTCCTTCACACTGAAAGGTTTGGTAACGTAATCGTCGGCGCCTGCATCCAGAGCCTCAACCTTGCTCTTCTCCTCGCCGCGAACGGAAAGAACGATAATGGGAACTTGCGACTTTTCGCGCACAGCGCGGCACAGTTCGATGCCGTTCATTGCCGGCATGGAAAGATCGGTCACGATGAGATCGGGCAGCCAGTCCATCGCGGCGTTGTACCCGGCTTCGCCGTCCGCGGCAGTCTTCACTTCATAGCCCTGTGCCTGCAGCGACGTTCTGAGGACGCGCGCGATCTGAAGCTCATCATCCACGACCAGAATGCGGCTCCGTTCCGCCATCAGCGCGGCTCCTGTGTCACGATGTGGACATCAACATTAGTTGCATTGGCCAAGAAACGGTTGATGGCGAGCAGGTAAAGATACTTCCGCCAGCCGCGAATGGCGGAACGCCCGAAGATGACCTGCGTGATTTTGTGTTCGCGGACCCAATTGGCCACTGTGGTGGCGACGATTGCACCGTCCAACTGAACTACTTTTGCGCCGAGGTTTTCCGCAAACTGAATGTTAGCAGCCAAAGCGCGGTTTCGCTCGTCGGTTCTTCCTTCTCCGCGCTCCACGTGCACCACGTAAAAATTGGCATCAAGGCCGTGCGCCATGCGCGCTCCACGGGCGATAAGCTGCTGAGAGAGCGGATTGGAACTGATACACACGGCAACGCGCTCGCTCACGCCCCAAGTCTGATCAATGTGTTTGCGCTGCAGATACGATTCCAGGCTCCGATCGACGGAGTGCGTTACGTGCCGCAGCGCCAGTTCGCGCAACGCGAGAAGATTACCGGGGCGGAAAAAATTGGTCAGCGCCTTTTCCGCCCGGTCCAGTGGATAAATGTCGCCTCGTCGCATGCGGGTCTGCAGCGCTTCCGGCGTGAGGTCGGCGACTACAACTTCATTGGCGCGCTCCAGAACCCAGTCAGGCACCGTTTCTCGCACCTGAATTCCGGTAATGCTTCTCACGGTCGGTGTAGCGCTTTCCAGATGCTGGATGTTCATGGTGGAAAGCACGTCAATGTTGGCTTCGAGCAGCGTGAGCACGTCCTCATAACGCTTTTTGTGCCTGCTACCTTCAATGTTGGTGTGGGCCAGTTCATCCACCAGGACCACCTGCGGTTTACGGGCCAGAATGGCTTCCACATCCATCTCGTGAAACACGGTGCCTTTGTACTCCAACGTGCGACGAGGCAACACTTCCAATTGCATCAGCAGATCTGCGATGGCCTTTCGCCCGTGAGTTTCCACCACGCCGATCACCACGTCTTCTCCGCGGTGCTTCCGGCGGATAGCTTCACTGAGCATGTTGTAGGTCTTACCCACACCTGGCGCGTAGCCGAGAAAGAGTTTGAATATTCCGGCTTTCTTCTCCGGCGCCGCATGCTCCAGCCATTGTTCGGGATTACTCTGCATTTCGCGTCCTACTCGCAAACAATATCCTCTCAGCACGCTGAACATGCAACTCAGATACAATCGCCGCGTGAAACTGCCGGCACGAGCTTTGGCCCGTTGGATTGCGTGTGCCGTTGTCCTGGCCGTGATTGTCGTGCTCTTTCGGCTGTTCTTGCGCGTCAATCCAACCACCGTTGCCTTAGCGCTGCTGGTCTCGGTACTGGGAGTAGCCGCCGCTTGGGGCTTGCGCTATTCCCTCGTGATGTCCATCGCTGCGGCCTTGTGCCTGAATTTTTTCTTCCTGCCACCGGTCGGCACACTCACCATTGCAGACACGCAAAACTGGGTAGCCCTGGCCGCGTTCTTCATCGCGGCCATCATCGCCAGCAATCTTTCCGAGCGCGCTCGCAGAGAGACAGCGGAAGCACATCGCCGGCGCCAGGATGTGGAGCGGCTCTATACCTTCAGCCAGCAGTTGCTCGGCTCAGACAATGTCGTAGAAGTGCTCAAGACAATTCCTGCCCGTGTCAAAGAAACCTTTGCCGTCGGTCACGCTGCAGTGTATCTCTCGTCGAGAGAGCAGGCGTACAGGTCCGATCCTGAGCGACAGGAATTACCGACAGATACTCTCCGTGAAGCGGCTCTTCGCGGCGAACCCGTCAGCGACCCCGCCCGCCAACTCGCGATCGTGTCCATGCGCATGGGGACTCGCTCAATTGGAGCGCTGGGGATCGCTGGCGACCTTCCGTCGCGGCAGACCTTGGAAGCCATCGGCAGCTTGATTGCGATAGCCATCGAACGTGCCCGCGCGGTTGAGGACCTCACCCGAACTGAGGCTTCGCGAGAGAGCGAGCGCCTTCGCTCAGCATTGCTCGATTCCGTAACTCACGAATTCCGCAGCCCTCTCACGGCCATCAAAGCTTCCGTCACAACACTTCAATCAAGCGATGCGCTCACGGTCGAAGATCGGAAAGATCTTCTGACAGTCATTGAAGAGGAAAGCGACCGTCTTAATCGGCTGGTCGGAGAAGCTGTAACCATGGCGCAGCTCGATGCGCGGGAATTCAAGCTGGAGTTGGAAGCTCGCCAGATCCGTGAGCCGATCGAAGCTGCGACGGCGGAAAGCCGCTCTGTGCTGAGCAGTCATCCGGTTGACGTGCGCTTGCCAGAGAGATTGCCCGCGGCGATCATGGACCTGGGCTGGATCACGAAAGTCCTGCAGCATCTCCTGGAGAATGCTGCTAAGTACTCGCCGGCGGACTCGCCAATCTTCGTTAGCAGCGAAGTGAAAAATGATCGCCTGATCACCAGCATTGCCGATCGCGGCGCAGGCATTGATGACCTGGAGCGCTCACTGATTTTCGATAAGTTTTACCGCGGTCAAAGCCAGCGTTATCGAGTCCAGGGAACAGGCATGGGGCTGGCCATCGTGAAAGCCATCGTTGAAGCGCATGGCGGCCGCATCCAGGTCACTAGCCAGTTGGGGCAGGGTTCTGTCTTCTCCTTCGGCCTGCCGCTCGCAGAGGAAAAGGCGCCATCGCCTTCCTGATTCTGCGGACCGATTCAGGCAGCACGAACTTGTCCTTTGTAGACGGGTAGAAAGACCTCTTCGACAAAGCTCTCGTAAGAAGTGGGGGTCGTGGTCCGGGCAGAGCGCGGCTCCAGCGCACGCATGTGTCCGGAATTCAACGCGGCTGACATTTCCAGAATCAGTCCAGCCATATGGGGCGACATGCCCATTTGCACCAGGATTGGTTGCATCTGCTCGTCCGGCAACTGCACGTATTTGATCTCCGGTTTCTCGATTGCTTTGGCAATGATAGCAGTCACTTCGTCATAGCTTAGGTCGCGCTGCCCTTGAAGCTCCCGCGTTTGCCGGCCAGTGAAGTCCAGCTTAAGGAGCACGTCGGCGGCTACTTCACCGATGTCGCGAGTAGCGATGAAAGGAAGTCTAAGGTCGCCGCGCAGAGGGCCTGCGGTCTTGCCCATAGCGCGAATTGCCGCCCCCTGGCCGAGCGTATTTTCCATGAAGTAGCCGGCGCGCAGATGCATCACGTTCAGACTGGGCACACCATTCAACCACTCCTCAAGCTCGTGGAGGCCGCTGACCGGTCCAGTACCGGACGATTTATCCGCGCCGATGCTGCTGAGGGAAACTACATGCTTGACGTGCGCCTGCTCCAGCGCTCCGGCAATCGACTCGACGATGCGACGCTGGTCACCACGAACATCCTGGCTGGCTGGGTTGGGAGGGATCATGGCATACACAGCTTCCGCCCCGGAAAATGCTCTGGCGAGAGCAGCCTGATCCGTCAAATCCGCGGCGAAAGGTTCAGCTCCACGCGCAGCCAGCGATTGCAAGCGCTCTGTGTTTCGGGCAATCATGCGGACTTTTTTCCCGCGTTCCAACAGGCGATGTGCGACGACGCTCCCAGTATTTCCGCTTGCTCCTGTGACAACGTACATGGCAACCTCCATCGCTTTACCGATGCGCGGAAGCAGGTGAGCGGTGCAGAAAGTTGAAGATAGATTTCAGAATTCCGGATGACACGAGCAGGACAGTTATAATTTCGACGTCTGTTGACGGGGCCGCAATCAGACCGCCAGTGTCTTATTAGCTGGGTCGTTCCTTCTTTCTCGCCTTCGTGATTCGCTCATCAATCGGCTTTCGTCCGGCAAAGCCCTCTTCCAGACCGTGCCAATGAGTGATCCCTTCTTCGCCATACTTCCAGCACAGCAATACGATTTCAACCTCCACGCGACACGGGAAATCAAGCAGTCCGATATCCAGATCTTTCACCTGCACGCCGATGGCGCTGATCTCTGCCGCAGCGTCCTTGATTTCCTGATAGGCCTTCACCATACCGGCGCGTTTGCGCGCTGCTGCCGCCACATCTACCAGTAAACCTCCGCTCAGAAGAATGCGATGTTTCAGATCGCGAAATTCTTTCTCAATCTCCTGGACCTGCTGCTTCTTATCCATCGCTTTCTTGAGCAGCGACTTCAGAACCGGCAGAAGAGCGTGGGCTTCCTGGAGCGTGAAGGTCTTGTGCTTGGCCATGATTCAGTTAATTGTAACGATCCGCCGCAATGCGCAAAAGATTACGAGTGTGTTACGCGATTTCCAGCATCCGGTCCAGAGCCACGCGCGACCAGTGCTTGACCTCTGCGGGTACAGAAACCCGGTTGACGACGTTGCCTTCCACCAGGTTTTCCAGTGCCCAGCACAGATGTTGCGGCGAGATACGGAACATCGTAGTGCAGAGGCAGCCGGAGTCGTCCAGGGTAATCACCATCTTGTTGTCGTTTGCGAACTCCTTGCCCATGCGGTTGACAAGATGGATCTCCGTGCCTACAGCAAACTTCGTCCCGGGCGCTGCGTCGGCAATCATTTTGATCAGGCGCTCGGTTGAGCCGATACCGTCGGCTTTCTGGCAGACCTCAAAACGGCACTCGGGATGCACAATCACCTGAATTCCCGGATAGCGCGCGCGAACTGCGTCCACATGTTCCGGCAAGAAGCGCTGATGCACAGAACAATGCCCCTTCCACAGGATTACCTTTGCATTGCGCAACCGCTCGGGCGCTGTGCCGCCCTGAATCAGGAACGGGTCCCACACTACGCATTGCTCCAGCGGAATCCCCAGTGCAAACGCGGTGTTGCGCCCCAGATGCTGATCCGGAAGGAAAAGGATCCTTTCGTTAAGCTCAAACGCCCACTTGAAGGCCGAACCGGCGTTGGAAGATGTGCAAACCATTCCGCCGCGCTCGCCGACGAAGGCCTTGATTGCTGCCGTAGAGTTCATGTAAGTGAGCGGCGTGATACCGGCGCCTTGAGAATCAGTCAGGCCTAGAGCAACCAGTTGCTCCCAGCAACTTTCTACCTGCCCGATTTCTGCCATGTCTGCCATGGAGCAGCCTGCGTTCAGGTCGGGCAGGACCACCTGCTGGCCGGTGTGGGCGAGCACGTTCGCGCTTTCAGCCATAAAATGAACGCCGCAGAAAACAATGTATTCGGCGGTAGTGCGAGCCGCTTCTTGCGAGAGCTTGTAAGAATCGCCGCGAAAATCGGCAAATTTGATGACCTCGTCGCGCTGATAGTGATGTCCCAGAATCACCGCGCGCGCGCCTAACTCGCGACGAGCGGCGGCAATGCGAGGATCCATGCTGTGGTCGGGGAGTACCAGATAATTTTCGAGTGAGCAACTTGCGCCGGGCTCAACGACCGGAGCGAATCCGATTGACATTTCTTCCGCCTTCAGTCCCGCTCAGCGGGACGGGGATGTTGAAAGCATCTGCCGGACTCCAGCAGGTCCCAAAGACCCGCGGGGTTGTTGAAGCCCGCAGCCTAACTGTATTGATGCCGTAGCCGGTGACTGGTCACAAAATATCTATCGCCCGCCGGCAGGCGAATCCTCAAGAGTATTGTTACATCCAGGCGCTTCGAAGTGCAACTAAAGCGTGAAACTCAGGGCGTTGTGGAACGCCGGTCACGGTGCTTGAGGAGTATCGCGAGAAATAATTGGAAACAGATTGCTCCCGTCATGTCCAGCAGAACGTCCCACGGGCTCGACGTGCGCGAGGCGACAAAGCGCTGGTGTATCTCATCACTGCTGCCTGCTGCCAAGGTGACAAGAAGAGCCAATCCGCTCCATTTGACGAGCCATGCTCGAACGTCGGGAAGAGTCGCCCGCCAGGAGAAGAAGGCAAAGAAGCTCAGCAGTCCGTAGCTGAAGAAATGGGCGGATTTGCGCACCAGGAAGTGGATGAATTGGAACTGCTGGTCGCTGATTGGCCCATAAATCCACTTGATGATTTTGAGCAAGATTCGGCCGGTGCGCTCGGCAGAGAAGACATCGGTGGAAAAGCAGGCGAGCACCACCAGCCAGCACAGAGTTGGCAACCAGGCCAGCAGCTTGCGATTGCGGCCTCCAGACTGCCGCCCGCGTGTTTCTACACTCGCGGGAGAGAGTTCCAGCAATTTATTCAACGCGGTAATTCGGGGCCTCGCGGGTGATGATTACATCGTGGACGTGGCTTTCCCGCAGGCCAGCGCCGCTGATGCGGATGAAGCGCGCCTTCTGCTGGAGTTCGGCGATACTGCGGGTCCCACAGTATCCCATGCCGGAGCGCAAGCCGCCCACCAACTGATAGATCATGGCAGCGACTGTGCCGCGGTATGGCACGCGGCCTTCAATTCCTTCAGGCACCAGCTTGTTCAGGCGATTGCTGCTTCCGTCGCCGTCTTCGATTGTGATTGCCGCCGCAGAATCGTCCATGGTCTGCGCGTAGCGTTCGCTTGATCCCGCGGACATCGCGGCCAGTGAACCCATGCCGCGATATGACTTGAACGACCGTCCCTGATAAAGAATGGTTTCGCCTGGGCTCTCGTTGGTCCCGGCGAACAATGATCCGATCATCACGATGCTCGCGCCAGCCGCAATTGCTTTGCTGATGTCACCGGAGTACTTGATGCCGCCATCGGCGATTACGGGGACGCCCGCGTCGCGACAAGCGCGCGCGGATTCTGCAATGGCCGTAATCTGGGGAACGCCTGCGCCGGTGACCACGCGAGTGGTGCAGATGGAGCCCGGGCCGATACCAACTTTGACCGCATCCGCTCCAGCCTTGGCCAACGCACAAGCGCCTTCATGCGTGCCAACGTTGCCCGCGAGCAGATCAACGTTCGGCAGCTTTGACTTGATCGTCTTTACAGCCTCAAGCACCCGGCTGGTGTGTCCGTGGGCACTGTCAATCGCCAGTACGTCTACTTTGGCTTTCACCATCTCCTGAGCGCGCTCCAGGAAATCTCCGGTTGCGCCAATCGCAGCGCCAACGCGCAAGCGCCCATGTTCATCTTTGGCGGCGTTAGGGTACTTCAGTTTTTTCTGGATGTCCTTGACCGTGATCAGGCCTTTCAGGTTGTACTTGTCATCCACCACCAGAAGCTTTTCCACGCGGTGCTCATGCAGGATCCGCTCGGATTCTTCGAGCGTTGTGCCCACTGGAACCGTGATCAGGTTGTCCTTCGTCATCACCTTGCTGATCGGAATGTCGGTGCGGGTTTCAAAGCGGAGATCGCGGTTGGTAAGAATGCCGACCAACTTCTTGTTCTTCGTGACGGGAACGCCGGAAATTTTGTAGCGTCGCATCAGCTCAAGTGCGTCAGCAATCTTGTGGTCGGGCGAGAGCGTGATGGGATCCATAATCATGCCGCTCTCGGATCTTTTTACTTTATCCACCTCATCCGCCTGCTGCTCGATCGAAAGATTGCGGTGAACGATTCCAAGCCCGCCCTGCTGCGCGATTGCGATGGCCAGGCGCGACTCCGTTACCGTGTCCATGGCCGCGCTGATGATGGGAATGTTCAGGCGAATGTTGCGGGAAAGTTGCGTCTGAGTGTTGACCTCGGCCGGAACCACATCAGAGTGGGCGGGAAGCAACAAGACGTCGTCAAAGGTCAACGCCTCAGGAACGGGGAAATGAATCATGTTCTATTATCTCAGAGGAAGGGTTCCATTTCAGTGTAAATGGTTTTTAGACGATTGCGTCAGCCTGTGGCGCGGCGTTGCACGCCTTTTCCGTGCCCCGCAAACGAAAGTAATGTTGACCCTTTAGCTGCGGGGCCGCGATACTCATCAGACGATGGATGCGCACCGTACCGCTGCAAAACCCTCCGGGGCAACGGCCGTTGACCCGAGGCAGGAGAACCGGGTCCACCTTGCCGTGCCGGTGAAGGTATTTCCGGACATCAAGAGCACCGAATCGTATAGCTGCTGCACTTACGAGCTCTCTATGACGGGCGCTCGCGTCGCGGCGGCTCCGGGGATTCGCGAACCCGGCCAGATCATCTATGTTCAGCGCCAGAACCGGCGCGCGCGCTACCAGGTGGTATGGGTTGGCAAGCCTGACACGTCCCAGGCCGGCCAAATGGGCGTAATCTCCCTCGAACCCGCGAACGTTATCTGGGAAAACGAGATCAAGACGCGCATCCTGCGCGGCTAACTCGACTCCGGCCGGTCTTGTCCAACGGTCACGCCGCGATAAGCGGAAATTCCGTTTGCCTTAAGTGAGCTGCCTTAGTGCGGACTCAGGGATAAAGCCCAACAATGCGCTCACTCCCCCCGCGACAAAACTCATGAGCGCCAACTATCCCTACATCGTCCGCTGCAATGATTGTGATTATGTGAGCGAAGTCTTCATGGACGAGAGTCTCGCCATGAACGATCGCGATTTCCATTCTTTTGAGCGGCTGCACTCGGTTTCCATCTGGCGCTATGCCTGGGAGCGTTGGACGCTTGTGACCGAACTCTTCGGGCTGCAGTTGCGCTAGCATCGCACCCAAATTGCCGCTTCTCTCGCGCGCGTGATACCTTCTAAATCTTATTGCTATGATCCGCGTCTACCAGGGGAATTCTCCGCGCATTCATGAATCGTGCTACGTGGACAAGTCGGCTCAAATCATCGGCGACGTGGAGATCGGCGAGAACTCCAGCGTCTGGATGAACGCGGTGATTCGCGGCGATGTCTTTGCGATCCGTATCGGAAAAAATTCCAATGTTCAGGATTGCAGCGTCCTCCACGGCATGCGTCACAAATATGGTGTGACTATGGGCGACTGGGTGACTGTAGGCCACTCGGTGACGCTTCACGGATGCGCCATCGCCGACCGTTGTCTCATTGGAATGGGATCGGTAGTCCTCAACAACGCGAGGATTGGCGAAGGCTCCATCATTGCCGCCGGCACTGTCATTCCGGAGGACACCGTAGTGGAGCCGTACTCGCTCTGGGCCGGTGTTCCCGGCAAATTCAAGAAGAAAATTGACGACGAGAAGACGCAGCAATTGATCACGATGTACGCGAAGAACTACTACGATTACACTCAGATGTATCGAAAAGAGTTTGGGCAGGGGTGAAATCATGAAGGTGAAAGTCGTAATTCACGAAGCGGAAGAAGGCGGATATTGGGCCGAAGTTCCTGCTATCCCGGGTTGCGCAACGCAAGGGGAAACATTCCAGGAATTATTAAGCAGTCTCCGCGAGGCAGTGACCGGCTGCGTGAGTGTTTCTCAAGATTCTTCGAAGGATGAACTGCGCTTCTAGCGTCTCCAAATGTCGTCGTCGAGTTATCTTCTTTTTGAACCAATGAAAACCGAAACCGTATCCTGCTAACTGCGAATTGCTAGTGGTTTCTATCATCAAAGCCGCCCGTGGCACGCGCGACATCCTGCCGCCCGATACTGCCCTGTGGCAGCACGTGGAGCAGGCCGCGCGTGACGTGTTTCAGCGTTACGATTTCCATGAAATTCGCACTCCGATTTTTGAAGATACGCAGTTATTTGCCAGAGGAGTAGGCGAAGAGACCGACATCGTCTCGAAAGAGATGTTCACCTGGGAGGACCGTCCGCGAGCGCAGAGCGAGAAGGCGCAGTCGCTGACGTTGCGTCCGGAAAACACCGCTGGCGTAGTCCGCGCTTATATTGAGCATAAGCTGGGCGAGACGGGCAAGTTGCAAAAGCTCTACTACATGGGCCCGCAGTTTCGGCGCGAACGCCCGCAAAAAGGACGCTTCCGCCAGTTCTATCAGATCGGGGCCGAGGTGCTCGGACCGCCTTCGGCGGGAAGCGAATCTCCGGCGCGGGATGCTGAGATCATCACTATGCTCGCCCAACTGCTGCGCGAAGTAGGAATCAGGAACTGGGAACTGCAGTTGAACTCCGTAGGCTGCGCCGATGATCGCGCCCGCTATAACCAAGCGTTGCGGGAAGCGCTGGCCGGAGTGAAGGACCGGATGTGTGCGGACTGCCGCCGCCGGGCGGAAACCAATCCTTTACGCGTGCTCGATTGCAAAGTGCCAGAAGACCAGCCGATTATTGAATCGCTGCCGAAGATTTCCGCCTATCTCGACGAGCCCTGCCGCGAGCACTTCAACGAAGTGAAGAAGATACTCAATCACGTGGGAATTCGCTATCAGATGAATGAGCGCATGGTGCGCGGGCTGGACTACTACACGCGAACTACATTTGAGTTCACTCACGGCGGCCTCGGCGCTCAGAGCGCACTTCTGGGTGGCGGAAGGTACGACGGTCTTTCTGAGGCGCTGGGCGGACCCAAAGCACCGGGCATCGGCTTTGCCTTGGGCCTCGACCGCTTCGTCCTGGCGCTTCAGGCGGAAGAGACGGTGGGCATTCCCAATCAAAGTCCCATCATTTACGTTGCGCCGCTGGGCCAGGGAATGAACGCGGAGGCGGCAGTGATCGCCCGCGACCTGCGAAAACAGCGGATCGCAGCCGAACTGGGCGACGAGACCTTCAGGGCGAAGAAATCGTTCGAAGCAGCGGAACGAACTGGAGCGAAATACATTCTGTTCGTGGGCGAGAATGAGATTGCTTCTGGACAGTTTGCCCTCAAGAATTTGAAGACCGGGGAACAGACGGCCGTTGCGCGTGCCGAGGTCGCAAACAGACTACGAAGCTAAAAACCTTTCGTCTTACCGCAGAGTGCGCAGAGCAATAGAGCAATCGAAAACGACTGCTTCAACCTGATTCCTGCTAAATTGCGCCACACGCTTCGTTCGGATACTCAAGAGTTTCTCTGCGGCCTCTGCGTTCTCTGCGTGCAGGTTTCGCAACCGGCCTCTTTTATAATCGATGTTTTATTCAGCCTGACTCTGCAAGAAGGTAAGCCTTGACTCTCGACTTTTTAGGTGACCTACAACGCACGCACATGTGCGGGGAACTGCGCGCAGAAAATGACGGACAGCAGGTGGTGCTTCTGGGATGGGTGAACCGCCGCCGCGATCTCGGCAACGTGATCTTTATTGACGTGCGCGACCGCACCGGCCTTACCCAACTTGTCTTCGATAAAAGTGAGAACGCGGCTCTGCACGAAAAGGCCAGTACGTTGCGGAGCGAGTTCGTCATCGGGGCCATCGGCAAGGTGCGCCGGCGCGGTGAGAAGACCATCAACCGCAATATCCCCACGGGCGAAATCGAGGTTGTCGCCAGCGAACTCAAGTTATTGAATGAATCCAAGCAGCCGCCGTTCCTGCCCAGTGATCCCGCACTGGCGAACGAAGAAGTGCGCCTGAAGTACCGTTACATTGATCTGAGACGCGAGCCGATGCAGTACAACGTCGAGCTGCGGCACCGGGTTGCGCTGGCGGTCCGGCAATATCTTTCGAGCAAAGGCTTTTTCGAAATCGAGACGCCCTTCATGACACGCTCCACGCCGGAAGGCGCGCGCGACTACCTGGTTCCGAGCCGCGTCTATCCCGGCGAGTTTTATGCCCTGCCGCAGTCGCCGCAGTTGTTCAAGCAGATCCTGATGATCTCCGGCTTCGACAAATATTTTCAGATCGTCCGCTGCTTCCGCGATGAAGACCTGCGCGCCGATCGCCAGCCCGAGTTCACCCAGATTGATCTGGAGATGAGCTTTCCCCAGCCTGACCGCGTGTTTGAAGTAGTGGAAGGATTTCTGCATGCCGCGTTCAAAGTCGCCGGGCACGAACTGAAGACTCCCTTCCCGCGCATGAGCTACGACGAAGCCATCCGCAACTACGGCATCGATAAGCCGGACCTGCGCCTGCCCAAGCTCACTGATGTTCGCACGGCGTTTACTGCCGAACAGTTGCAAACGCTCCAGCTCAATCCGGAGCTGCCGGTGGTGGCAATCCGCATTCCCGGAATCGGCGAGCTTTCGCGCAAAGAGCGCGATGAAAACCGGCCACTGTTCGGCGAGCGCAAAGAAGCTCGGTTGATTGATGACATCAAGCGGTTAGAGAAGTCATTCTCGGATACTATGGCGAAGTTGCGCCAAATGTCCGAGGCGCAGGAGAGCGATCTTCTGGTGCTGGTCGGCGCTCCGGCGCAGATGGAGAAATCCGCGACGCGCCCGGACTACGGCGTCTTCATGGCTGCGGGCGCCCTGCGCGTGGAGCTGGCGCGCAAGTACGCCGAGCGCCACATGGCCTTCCACAAGGGTGGATTTCATTTTGCCTGGATCACCGACTTCCCCATGTTTGAGTGGGACGAGAACGAGAAGCGCTGGAACGCCGCGCACCATCCGTTCACTTCGCCGCACGAGCGCGATATGAACAAGCTCGAGTCCGATCCCGGCGCAGTTCGGGCGCTTGCTTATGACGTGGTGCTGAACGGCACAGAACTGGGCTCAGGCTCCATCCGTATCCATCGCCAGGATATCCAATCGAAGATCTTTCGCGCGCTGGGCATGAGCGAGGAAGAAGCTCGCAGCCGCTTCGGGTTTTTTCTGGAGGCGCTGGAGTATGGTACGCCTCCGCATGGGGGAATTGCGTTGGGGTTAGACCGCATCGTGATGATACTGGCCGGCGCAGAGAGCCTGCGCGAAGTGATTCCATTCCCCAAGACTGCCAAGGCAGTGGACCTGATGGTGGATGCGCCGACGCCAGTCAGCGACGCACAATTGCGAGACTTGGGAATCAAGGTCAAGTAGCCTGAAGCCGAACTTGGCTGCTGCTACGCTCGTAAACGTTGCGCGCAGGTTAAAAAAATGCGAAGCCGCGGACCCTGCCGATGAACGCTTCGTAGAGAACGTGCTCATCCGCGCTGAATCCGCGGTCATCTGCTGTTTCAGAGGCCTCAGGCTTCTTCGCCGCCTTCTCTCTCAACTTTCACTTTCACACGGCTGGTCACGTCACGGTGCAGGCGCACGGGGACATCGAATTCGCCCAGTGACTTCAGCGGCTCGGGAAGCTGGATCTTGCGGCGGTCAATATTAAAGCCTTTCTGCTCGAGCGCTTCTGCGATATCGGCCGAGGTCACGGAACCAAATAGATGGTCCTTCTCACCGGTCTTGCGCTGGAAGGTGAGGCTCACGGATTCAAGCTGCTCGGAGAGCGCTTCAGAGTCAGCTTTCTCCACGGCTGAACGCCGGATGGCCGACTGCTTCATTTGCTCGATGACGGCTTTGTTGGCGGTCGTGGCTTGGACGGCGAGCCTGCGCGGCAGCAGATAGTTCCGGCCATATCCTTCCGCCACGCGGACTACATCGCCGCGATGGCCAAGCTGGGGAACATCTTCTTTCAGAATGACTTCCATTTCAGATCTCCAGTATCGGTTTTCTAGCGGGCCGCGAACGGCAGCAGCGCGATGTTGCGAGCGCGTTTGATGGCGGTGGTCAACCGCCGCTGGTGCGGCGTGCACACGCCGGTGAGCCGGCGAGGAACGATCTTGCCGCGCTCCGCCACAAACTGCTGCAACAGGCGGAAATCCTTGTAGTTGATGTCGTCAATCTTCTCGACGCAGAACTTGCAGACCTTCTTGCGCCGGAAAAATTTACGGCCACCTTCGCGGCCGCCAGGACCACGATCCGGCCGGGGACCATCAGGGCGTCCGCCTTGTGGACGCGGCGCTGGTGTTGATGTTGATTCTTGATTTACTTCGTCAGCCATAACTCTCCTTAAAACTTGCTCCACGATTGAGTGCGGAATAATTCTTCACAATCAGCGAACACAGAATGCATAGATCCTTCGACTTCATGCTCGGTCGCAAGCTTCCTCGCATTTCGCTCAGGATGACAACTGTAGCTATGCCGTCACTGCCGAGTCTTCGCTCTCGGCCGGCGCTGCCTCTGCCGGCGGACGCTTGGTGCGGGCGGCGCGGAGCTTGCGAATCTTCTCCAGACGCTGCTGCTCCTCGTCGGTACGCACGCTGATGAATTTGATCACCGGCTCGATGACGCGCAGACGGCGCTCGAGCTCATGAATCGCTTTCCCGCCCGCATTCAGCGTGAACAGCACGTAGTTGCCGTCCTGGAATTTCTTCACGTCATAAGCCAGGCGGCGCTTGCCCATCTTTTCGGCATTCAGAACCGTTGCTCCGGCGTTGGTTGCGTGCGTCTGAAGGGTGGAAATCAGCTTGTCCACGTCTTCTTCCGTCAGGTCGGGACGCACAATAAACATCACTTCGTAAGATCGTTGCATGGTGTCTCCAATTTCGGAGTACTTAGTATTTAGCTATTAGTATTTAGCAATCGAGCCGTCCTGCTTGAACCGGATGGCAGCAGTCTTCTTCTTGCTCCATGTGGCCATAACTACTAAATACTAAATACTAAGTACTAAGTACTACTCTCACTATTCTTCCTGTTAAACCTGTTCATCGCCGTAGCGATGCCGTCACTCAAAATCACTCCGACTGCCTCGGCAGCCAAATCCAATGCTTCGTCCACCTTCATCAACTGCGACTTTCTGAAAGGCGAGAGGATATATTTCGCTCCACCTTTTCCGGGCGGATCCGGCGCAACTCCCAGCCGAATTCGCGGGACCTCTTCGGTCTGCAGCGCATCGATAATGCCCTGCATTCCATTGTGGCCGGCCGAGGAGCCACGCGCGCGCACGCGAATCATTCCCAGTGGAAGGTCCAGCTCGTCATACGCGACAATCAGGTCTTCCTGCGGCTCGGCTTCATACTTTCTGACCAGCTCGAGCACCGACATGCCACTCAGGTTCATGTAGGTCTCCGGCTTGGCCAGAAGAATCTCTTCCTTGCCGATGCGCGCCCGCGCCGTCAGCGCCTTGCAATGCCGGTTATCAACCGTAACTCCGCACTGCTCGGCAATTCTGTCTACCAGCAGAAAGCCGATATTGTGCGGCGTGAACTGGTATTCGATACCGGGATTGCCCAGCCCGACGATCAGTTTCACGCCAATTACTTCTTTGCCGGAGCTGGCGCAGCGCCTTCCTCTTCGGTCTCCTGCTTGCCCTTCTTGATGACTTCGGGTTCGGCAGGAGCGGCGGCGGCAGCTTCGGCCGTGGCCTCTGGCGTAGGCGCCACTTCTTCCTTCACGGCGGTCACGTGCGCGACGGTCTGCTGGTCGTCGGTGATGAAATCCAGCTTGCCACCGTGCGGCAGATCAGCCACGCGCAGCACGTCGCCAAACATCAGCTTGGAGACGTCCGCATCAATGCGGCCGGGAATATCACCTGGGAGGCACTCGATTTCCACCTCGCGTAGCACCTGGTCCATGATTCCGCCCTGGGTCTTCACGCCCGGAGCTTCGCCGGCAAGATGGATCGGGACCTTCACACGGATCTTCACGTCCATGGCGATGCGCTTCAGATCAATGTGCAGCAACTTGCCCTTGAGCGGATCGTATTGCCAGTCGACTACCATGGCTTTGGTGTTCTCGCTGCCGACTTTTAGGTCGAAAATGCTGTTGTGCCCTGACTCCGAATGCAGAATGCGCGAAATCTGCTTGGGATCAACGCTCACCGCGACGGCGGCTTTCTTTGCGCCGTAAACCGTGGCGGGAATGCGCCCGCTGGCGCGCAGCCGGCGTGCTTCGTTCTTCCCGCGCGACGTGTCCGGTCTCGCCTGTGCTTCTACTAGTTCCTGTGTCGCCATTTCCGTTTCCTTTTCCTGCATCCCGTCGCTATGCAAACAACGAACTGACGGAAGTCTCCTCATGAATTGATTGGATTGCCCGGCCCAACAGCCCGGCAATCGACAAAACTTTGATCTTCGCCTCGGCCTTGCCCGCTTCAGTGAGCGGGATGGTATTCGTGACGACGACCTCTTCGAGCCGCGATTTTGCAATGCGCTCAATGGCCGGTCCGGAGAGCACCGGATGGGAAGCGCAGGCATAGACTTTCGCCGCGCCGGCGCCCAGCAGCGCTTCTGCCGTCTTCACCAGCGTTCCTGCCGTATCGATGATGTCGTCAATCACCAGGCAGGTGCGTCCGCGCACGTCTCCGATTACATGCATCACTTCCGCCACGTTCATGTCAGTACGGCGCTTGTCCACAATGGCCAGAGCTGCGTCAACTTTCTTGGCAAAGAAGCGCGCGCGCTCCACGCCGCCCGCATCCGGCGAAACTACAGTCAGGTTCGGCAACTGCATCTTCTTGAAGTGGTCCACCAGAACGGGCGAAGCAAAAAGATGGTCCACCGGTATATTGAAGAAGCCCTGAATCTGCGGTGCGTGCAGATCTACGACCAGTGCACGATGGGCGCCTGCGGTCGTCAGCAGATCGGCCACCAGCTTGGAGGAAACCGGAACGCGCGGCTTGTCTTTGCGGTCCTGGCGGGCATAGCCATAATACGGAATCACGGTGGTGATGCGGCGGGCGGAAGCGCGTTTGAGCGCGTCTACAAGCAACAGCAGTTCCATCAGGTGCTCGTCCACAGGGAAACAAGTAGGCTGGACGACGAATACGTCTGCGCCACGCACGTTTTCCATCACCTGGATGTAAACTTCGCCATCGGAAAACCGGGTCACATTGGCTTTGCCGCGCTCGATTGCGAGGAACGCGCAGATCTCGTCGGTAAGCGCCTCATTGGCCGTACCGCAGAAGATCTTGAACTTATCGTCTTTGTGGGCGCGCTGCACCTTGGGCTCGCTTTTATGCTGAGTCGGCTGCTTCTTTTCCGGATGTTCCGTTGCGGTCGCTATGGTTGCCATCTTTTCACCGTTATGCGGCAAGCTCTGAAACTTATGAAATCTTTGGCTGGGCGGCTAGGATTCGAACCTAGACAAAGTGCTCCAAAGGCACTTGACCTACCATTAGTCGACCGCCCAATCTTCACTTCAAGGGCTCCGCCGCAAGCGGCCTCGCCCTCGGCTCAGGTTCGCGCTGGACGGCGCTCAGCTTTCGCCTCACCCAATCACGCGATCTTCTCGGTTTTCCCTGAAAACATCTCTTTCCAATATTCCGAGCGCGTCAGCGTTGTTGTCGCCTGTGCCGGAATATCGTTTTCGTTCAGGGCCGTGGCCGCTTTTGCCGCCGCTTCCGGGGTATCGAACAACCCATAAACTGCGGAGCCGGAGCCGGAAAGCGAGACGTACTTTGGCCCCAATCGTTCCAGGGCGCGCTTTACCTCACGTATTGCGGGATACTTAGGGAAAATGACGCTTTCAAAATCATTTTCAATCCCGGTACGGACAAGGTCGAGAAGCAGTGCCTCGGCCCGGTCCCAGTTCCTGCCTGGGACACCGGTTGCGGAAAATCTGCTGCCATTCAGCCACTCATAAACAGAACGGCTGAACCCACTCATTTTATCTGACCCATTGACCGGAGTCAATTTGCCGTTCTCCTGGGCCCGATAGTCCCAATCGGCGAAAGCAGCAGGAGTGGAAACAGCGGTTCCGGGCGTAGCAATCACGCAGGGGATTCCCGGAAGGTCTTCCAGAGGGTAGACTTGCTCGCCGCGTCCGGTGCCGAGCACCGTTCCGCCGATGAGAAAAAGCGGTAGGTCGGATCCAACTTCGGCGGCGATGCGCAAGCGGTCCTCTGCCGGCAACTGCTGTTTGAGTACGCGCTCCAACCCGAGGAGCGTGGCAATGGCATTCGAAGAGGCTCCGCCCAGACCACCCTGAACGGGAAGCTTCTTCTCAATGGTGATGCGGACCTTGCCGCGGGTCTTCAGGGTACGAAGTACGCGATCGGCAACGCGCCAGCAGGTGTTGGTCTCATCGGCGGGAACACGCGAATCTTTGCAGTAAACGTCAATCCCCACGCCGCGCGTCAAGTCCACTCGGACCAGATCGGAGAGCATTACCGTCTGATAAATGGTGCGCAGCTCGTGGTACCCATCTTCCCGTAGAGGGCCGATGCGCAGTCCAATATTGATTTTGGCGAAGGAACGTACAGCGACGGGCATAATTGCCCGTCATCATAGCATCGGGGTAGAGGACGTATCACTCCGTCGAAGCACTGAACAGATAAGTAATGGGATTAAGCACTGACCTTGGTAGCGGCTTTTCCTGCTTCGACTGACTTGTGCATGGCGGCGGTGATCGTTTCCTCCTGCTGCAACAGCCAGTCAGAGACAAAAGCCTGCTCACCTTCCAGGCGGAAGAGTCCCTGGCCGGCAAGCTGCTTCGCCAATTCGACCATCTGCTCGCGCGAGAAATTCACGTACTGGCGGTCGTAGGAATCGGCGATCTCGACGGGATCTCCATGCCGACCCAACCAGAAGACGCGCCGCTTCAGCATCTCGCGAACCTCGGCTTCGCTCTGGGTTGGAAACTGAATCATCTTTCCACGAAAGCTGTAGTAGCGGGTGGTGACGTGAACCGGCTGGAGCTTGCCTGATTTCATGAACGCAAGCTGAGCATTGTCGATGGTCTTGCGGATGGAGTTCACCACCAGGCCTTCGGAGTGCTCCTGGGCGACAGAGCCGAGCGCCTCCTTCATCGTCTGGGTCATCTCAACAGCAACATCGGAGTGCAGACCTTCGGCGGAATCCAGCAAGTCCACGCGGCCATGCAGCACCAGCCAGTCTGCACCCGAAGTTGAAGGACGAAACGGCCATGTTAGTTCGCGAATGCTGATAGGAATTCCTGAAAGGGTGACAAATTGTAAGGGACGGCTCATGAAGGATGCTCGCCTTCGATTTTGGTTATTGCCCGCGACAATTCTATCGCAGGGAAACACCTAACGGTTTCACCGCAAAGGACGCGAAGTACGCGGAGCAATCGGGTGATCGCGCGTGATCGGGTGATCGGAAAATCAAACTCAAAACCTTTGAAACACAGAGGAAACGGAGTAACGGGAGGAATAGAGAGCGCAGAAAAATTTAATCAAAAGTGCGCAGAGAGCGAGACTACGCGGGTAAGACGGGAAAGTGTGAAAGCTGCAGGAATGGGAATGGCTGATGAATGGCGGATTTACGGCAAGCATTGCACAATCCTCCGCCTCCTCCGTTCCTCTGTGTTTCAAAGGTTTTGGGTTTGTGATTCTGGCAATCTGCTCCATCTTGGTGAGAGACTTAAGAGCAAATGGCAGAAACCAGAAGCTCGCGTCCGGCAGCCGATCCGGCTGAGTGGGAATCCTACATCTCCGATTTCCGCCGTGCCGGCCACAACACCGTGGACTGGATTGCCGACTATCTGGCCAACGTTCGCAAAATGCCGGTACTGGCCTCGACGAAACCGGGCGAACTTTTTGACGCGCTGCCCGCCGAGGCGCCGAAGGAAGGCGAAACGTTCGAGAGCATTCTGAGCGACTTTGACCGGCTGGTGATGCCGGCGGTCGCGCAGTGGAACCATCCCCGTTTTTTTGCCTACTTCGCTTGCACCGGCTCCACTCCGGCGATCCTGGGCGAAATGCTGGCAGCCGCGCTCAATACTAATGGCCTCCACTGGAAGACCTCGCCTGCGGTTGCGGAACTGGAACAGAGGACGCTTGACTGGCTGCGTCAATGGCTGGGCTTGCCTGAAAAGCCGGAACCATGGTTTGGGATCGTTTATGACACAGCTTCCACCAGCAGCATGCACGCCATTGTCTGCGCGCGCGAAATGGTTGCGCCGGAAGCGCGAACGGAAGGCTCTCGCGGCGATCTGGTGCTCTATACCTCTGATCAGTCGCATTCGTCGATCGAGAAGGGCGCGATTGCGGTCGGCGTGGGACAGAACAATATCCGTAAAGTCCCCTCGGATGAAAACTTTCGCATGGAGACGAGCGCGCTTTCCGAGCTGATCGAGCGAGATAAAGCCGCGGGCAAGCGACCGTTCTGCATGGTGGCGACCATCGGGACTACTTCTTCCACCAGCGTTGACCCGCTGCCGAAAATTGCCGCCATCGCGGAGAAACATGGGATGTGGCTGCACGTAGATGCGGCCTATGCCGGTGCAGCCGCGATGCTGCCCGAATACAAAGACATTCTCGCAGGAGTAGAGCGGGCGCATTCGCTGGTATTCAATGCGCATAAATGGCTGCTCACGCCGATTGACCTGAGCGCGTTCTTCACCCGCCGGCCGGACATTCTGCGGCGAGCTTTTTCGTTGACCCCCGAATATCTCAAGACGCAGGAAGACCCGCGCGCCCACAATTTGATGGATTATGGCGTGCCCCTGGGCCATCGCTTCCGGGCGCTCAAATTGTGGTTCGTGCTGCGCTACTTCGGCCGAAATCGCATCGAGGCGATGCTGCGCCAGCATATTCGGTGGGCGCAGGATTTTGCCGCGTTGGTCAAAGCTGATCCTGAGCGACGCTTTGAAGTTGTCGCGCCGGCACCATTCAGCGTGGTGTGCTTCCGCTATCGCGGCATTGATGAGCAGAACCGGGCAATTATGGAGCGTGTGAACCAGTCCGGCCGTGTTTTCATCTCGGGCACTGTGCTCAATAGTCAGCAGGTGATTCGGTTAGCGATCGGCAATCTCGGTACGACGTGGAGCGATGTGGAGGAAGCGTGGGAACTGCTCAAGCGGGCGGCAGACGAAATTAGGTAGGCCGCTGAGATTGCCAGAATTCCGAAACTGCCAAAAAACCCAAATTGAGCCGGAAGAATCAGCGCTTGCACTTACTAGAAATGCTTCCGTATCTCAGAAAAACTCTCCACCTGAAGCAGGCGGACGCCGTTAGGCGGCGAATCCACAGTCTCATGCTCCAGCACCCAAGTCATGTCATGCGGCACAAATACGGCGTTGATGCCGGCCGCGAGCGCGGGATTGATATCGGAACGCGGGCTGTTGCCGATCATCCATGTGGAGTCCGGGGCCAACGCGTATTTGGCGACGA
>DATEGH010000187.1:0-7011 GCA_035280185.1 Terriglobales bacterium | reverse complement strand
GCTAAGAAGCAACGCGCCCGGATCCTGGCGCGCGCCCTTCGCAAGCTCGGTTATAACGTAGCCATCAATCCCATCAACCCACCCACAGCCGAAACCGCGACGCCGACGCTATGAATTCATCTCGACGGTGATTTTCGACGGAGTTGCTCGTCACCCGCCCTAAATACAGTGGTGGAGATTCAATGGAGACTGGTACTCGTGCTCAAGGAATCGATGGGAAGATTCATGCGGCGCAGCAAGTCCTGGAAGCGCGGGTCGGAACGGAGGGAGTCTGAAGGAGGTTCGAGAGCGATGTCATAGAGTCCCGTTGAGTGCTCCTGATACGCCTTCTTAAACCACTCGAACATTCGGTCCTTATCGCCGAGGTCGATATATGCTTGGGCGATCGTGAGTGCCGCCACGTACTGTGTTTTCGATTTTTTCTGGTAATAGCTGAGAGTAATGTGTGCGAGTTTGTGCCCAGGGTCACCCGGGCCGGAGAGCTTGTTCGCCGCGCTCTCCAACTCGTTTGCCAGCTCCCCGTCACCATCCAAACTCAAATATCGCAACCACTCCGTGAAGGCTTCAACATACAAACCCTTCGCCCCCAGCGTAGCGGCAAGGTTCAAATGCCCGACCGGATAGCTGGGATCTATTTCCACAGTGCGGCGGGCTTCCCGGAGCGCCGAATCATATTGGCGAGCCGCTCGGAAAATGAACGACGCGGTACTATGTTGCATCGGAGAGAAAGGATCTAGCTCCAGGGCCGTGCTAATCTCCCGGATAGCGTCCGCCGTTCGTTTGAATGTGACCAAATGGATCGCGTACCGCGCGTGCGCCATCGAACAGTTGGGGTCTACCTCAATGGCGCGCTTCAGTTCTCTTTCTTCCCTTCCCCAATCCCACTCATATTGGCCATGAACTAGGCCGAGCATGCTGTGTGCTTCTGCCTGGTTTTCGTCTAGTGCGAGCGCCTTCATCGCTGCGGCTTTCGCTTTCGGGAGCACTTCTCCCGGTGGGCGATGATTGAACACGGCGAGGTGGGTGTACGCGAAGCTAAGCTCGGCATATGCCGGCGCATAGTTGGGATCGCGCCGGATGGAACGCTCCAGGACTCCAATCCCCTTTACAACGTCATCGTTCGTCTCGTGCCGAACAAGGTTGCGGCCCTTCAGGTAGTCATCATATGCCTCGGCGTCCAAAGGATACGGAGACACCGAACGCCAGCCCGGCGAAGTTCCCAAACTCGCGGAGATCCCTTCCGCCACATCATGAGCAATCTCACCCTGCAGTTGCAGGGCATCCCGCAAGTCACGATCGTAACTCTGCACCCAGAGGTGTTTGTCAGACGGTCCATGGATGAGTTGCGCCGTGATGCGTACGCGGTCGCCGGAACGCTGCACCGTTCCTTCCACGACTGCATCAACATTGAGTTCACGAGCAATTTCCGGGAGCGATTTTTTGGTTTGCTTGTACTGCATCGATGAGGTTCGTGAGATCACCTTCAGTGAGCCAATCTGCGCGAGGTCGGTGATCAGCGCGTCGGTCATTCCGTCGGAGAAATAGTCCTGATCAGGGTCGGCGGAAAGATTCTGCAACGGCAATACGGCAAGGGAGTGTATTTGCGGAGTGCGATTGGGCCTCAACCAGGTGCTCACCGCGCCCGCACCGACGCCGCCTAGAAGAATAAGAATGGCCGCCAAGATTCGCCATCCTGCGATCCGCGACCTGCCCTTCTTTTCCCGGAGCAAATTGGTTTCTGCTTCGCTTCGTGGCTCCGGCGAGCGTTCGGAATCGTTCACCCACTCAACTCGTTGGAGGAGCCGGTAGCCGCGCTTGGGGATGGTTTCAATGATGCGTGGCTCGTGAGCATCGTCTTCGAAGCCGCGGCGCAGTTCAGAGATGCAGCGCTTCAGCACGTCATCTGTCACAAACGTGTCCGCCCAAACGGCTTGCATCAATTTTTCTTTAGGGAGAGTTTCGCCGGCATGCCGAGCGAGGCAGACTAGCACCTCCACCACCTTCGGTTCCAAGTGAATCGAAGCGCCAGCGCGCGAGATGGCGTTTAGGCTGGGTTGAACCAGCCAGGGGCCCACTCGGAAGTCGCCAATCACAAGGATATTCCTGCTCAAGTAGCGGAATTATATACGCGTTGGCGGGACTTGGCGTGAAAATCTCAGTCCAGGCCCTGCGCAATTCTCACCCAAATCTCCCGCAAAGCTCACCTTTTTCTCCTGACTTTTCCGAAATGGTTCCGCGAAATAGGCTACTACGCGTCAGGTTGGCGTGCCCCACCCGCAAGTTACCCGCCGCCTCGGCGTCGGCAACGTTCGTCAATCTAAACAACGCAATGGGGAGGACAGTCAGGAAACCAATCGTGAGAGGAATTTTGATCGGGATGTTCTTGCTTATCGCGCTCGTGGGCCTGGCACCGTCGGCGCAAGCCGCACAGTGCTCCGTCGCGGGTGCAGCGGGGAAATACGGACTCACGCTCACAGGAGTGCTGATTACGCCGTCCGGCGCACTTCCCGCCGCGCCCGTTGGTCATGCCAAGGTTGATTTTAGCGGCCATGTCACTGGCTCAGAAGCGCGGAGCGTAGGCGGCGGATACGCCGACGAGACGCTCTCGGGAACGATGGCGGTGAATCCGGATTGTACAGGAAGCATGACTGTGAGCTTCTACGAGAATGGACAGGAGGACGTCCGTCCTCAGCATCGCCTTCGTGAACAACCAGCGCGAACTCATATGGTGCAGAAGTCTTTGACGCTTCCCAACGGTGCTGCCCTTCCCGTTGTGATTACCGTTGAAGCGAAAAAGACCTTCACTGAAGACGGAACAGATTTAGCTGCGCCCGAGCAATCACCTTGAGCAAACGCCAGGAGGGGATCATGAATCGCGCACACGCCTTGGTAACAATCTTATCAGGCTGCATTGTTGTATTCCTTCTTGGTTGTGGCGGAGGCTCAACCCTTCCACCACCGATCACCGTGACTTTCCCCGGGCCCAGCTCGCAGACCATCGGGCAAGGCCAGAGCATCACCATCACGGTGGTACTCGCGAATGACACTTCGGGGAAGGGTGTCTCCTGGAAGCTCACCGGCCCGGGGGCGCTGAGCAAACAAACCAGCATCTCCGTCGAATACGATGCACCGGCAAGCTTAGCCAGCGACACGACCGCGACCATTACTGCAACTTCACTCGCGGATCCCACTAAGATGAATACGTATACGGTTAACCTTGCAGCGATCGCCGTTTCCGTTTCACCCTCTTCTGTCAACGTCATAGCCAAGGGCTCCCAGCCATTCACTGCAACCGTGAACAACGATGCATCGAACGCGGGCGTCACTTGGACGATTTCTCCCGCAAGTGGGGCAGGAACACTCAGCAACGCGACCAGCACGTCGGTCACCTACAACGCGCCTGCCACGGCTCCGGCAAGCGACGCCGCAGTGACGATCACCGCCACTTCTGTTGCGGACACAACGAAGGCGGGCACGGCGGCGATTACGGTTCCGGCGATAACCGTCTCCATCACTGCAGCCGGGGACACGACGCTACAGGCTGGCGCTGCTCTGGCCTTGACGGCAAGCGTGGGGAATGATCCGAGCAACAGCGGTGTGGCTTGGAGCATCTCTCCGGTCACTGGATCAGGCACGCTGAGCAATGCGACCAGCACATCGGTCACGTATAACGCTCCTCCGCCACCCCCACCCGCGAATGACCTCACCGTTACCATTACAGCCACCTCGCTAGCTGATCCAACCAAGTCGAGCACGGCAAGCATCACGGTGGCTGCAATCGCAATTTCAGTTTCACCGAATCCGGCTACCGTGCCAGCCGGCACAACGCAGGACTTTTCGGCGACAGTCAGCTACGATCCAAATAACAAAGGTGTGACGTGGAGTATCTCGCCGTCCTCGGGAGCAGGCACACTGAGCAATGCCACTAGCACTACGGTCACGTTTGCGGCGCCGGCCAATGCACCGGCAAGCAACGTGACGGTAACACTCACGGCGACTTCGATTTCCGACACATCGAGAACGGCATCAGCAACGATCACCGTGCCGGCCATTAGCGTTGGTCCCGTGACTCCATCTTCGGCGTTGATCCCCATCAATGCCATGCAACAGTTCACAGCCACGGTGAACTACGATCCCGCAAACGCGGGCGTAAACTGGGACACAGTTCAGACCGGAGGTTCTTGCGGTTCCGCGTGTGGTTCATTCACTCCGACGAGCACTGCGAGCGGCGCTGCGACCACCTACACGGCGCCTGCTGCCGTGCCAGCGAACCCTGCCGTGACCATCTCCGCGACTTCGGTGACCGATGCGACAAAATCCGGCACAGCCTCCATCACGCTGACGAACGGCACCGTGAAACTGGTTCCTGCCGCGCTGAACTTCGGAAACGTAAAGCACAACAGAACCAAGTCCATGACACTGGCGCTCACCAATACCGGGACGACAGCGTTGACCATTAGCGGCATGACCACTACAACCCACTACTCTGAGACGAATGACTGCGGTTCGAGTGTCGCGGCTGGTGCATCCTGCACGATCACCGTAAAGTTCACTCCCGGAGGCTCAGGGAGCTTCAGTGGCACCCTCACTATCAACGACAGCAGCACAGATAGCCCTCAGGTTGTGCCTTTGTCAGGAAAGGGAACTGCAATAGCAGCAGCCGTGATACCGACAGCCATATCGGCCCAATGGTCTGTTACCGCGCCCGCTCCGACAGGTCCTAGCCGCGTCGGGACACGCATTGTGCACCTGGTGGATTCCGCGCGCGAAGATCCCTTCGCAGGAAGTGGCTCGAAGCGCGAGCTAATGGTGCGCTTCTGGTATCCGGCAGCCGTGGATGGCGAATGTATTCCGGCCGAATACACCTCGCCCGCAGTGTGGGGCTACTTTTCGCAGCTCGTGAGGCTGCCATTGCCTGAAGTGAAGACAAACAGTTGCCAGGACACTGCAATTGCCTCTGGCCCGCATCCAGTAGTGATGTTCACGCACGGCTATACCGGCACATTTACTGACTATACGTACCTGTTCGAAGATCTCGCCAGCCGCGGCTACATCGTTGCCGCACCGAATCATACGAACGAGGCCACAGCAGTGGAATTCCCTGATGGCCGGATTGTGAAATCCATGTTTGGGAGTCATTTGGGCGGCCATCTGCGAACTGACGAGGATTCGTACACCTCGGCGGTCTTTGCTCGCCTGAGTGATTTCAAATTCGTACTCAGAGAACTAGACCGTTTGAATGTTGCGCCAAAAAGCCCGTTCGCTGGCAGGCTGGATATGTCACGAGTGGCCATCGCTGGTCACTCGTTGGGCGGACTAGCGGCCCTCGCGGGTGCAGAACGAGAGCCCCGCTTCAAGGCGAGAATCATTCTCGATGGTTCATCTCTCGATCGCGCCAGTGGGACAAGCCATACTCCCTTGTTGCTGTTAGTTACAGGGCGGAAGCAGTGGGGAGTTGATGAGTGCAGCTTGTGGAGCAACTCGCGCGGACCGCGGCTTGCCGTGATGCTCCCCGACGCGGACCACCTGGCGCCTTCCGATGCCGTCTGGCTGGCGAGAGGCGTGGTAAAGACCGGACACCTCAGCGCGGAGAAAATGGCAGACATTCTGCGGAGTTACATCGCCGCATTTCTTGATGCTAACCTTCGCGGAGAGCCCCTGGAATCGATGCTGAATGGACAGTCACCGGATTACCCCGACGTCGTGGTGACCACTGCCAATGAGTCGCTTTGCAGCAAGCAGTAGAGAGCATGTTTTGACTGAATGGAAAGCCATGTTGCGGGCGGCTCGGCTTTTCGGCGCCATAGGGTTAACTCAGGCCTGCGTTCTCCTTATGCCGTTTTTCACAGGCTGCGGAGGTGGCGGGAATTCGCTGCCTCCGGCGATTTCGGTGACCATCGTCGGCGGAAGTAGTCAAAGCATCACAGCGGGCCAATCTGTCACTACCACCGCAGCGGTTGAGAACGATTCTTCGGGCAGAGGTGTTACGTGGGCACTCAGCGGACCGGACACACTAAGCAAACAAACCAGCACAACGGTCGAATACGATGCGCCTGCTATTGTCAGTAGCACCGCCACGACGGCGGCCAGTGTCACGGCAACTTCAGTCGCTGACCCCTCCAAGTCTGCACCGGACACCGTAACAATTCATCCCCCGCCACAGCCAGCTGGGCTTATGGTAGTATCGGGCCCCTCGCCATTTCCTGCTGGTTGCGCAGCAAACCAAAACCCGAGTGAGCGTAACTTTACCAACGGTGAGGTTGAGCCGTATGTTGCGGTGAATCCCGCCAACCCAAACAACATCATTGGCGTTTGGCAGCAAGACCGCTGGGATCAACAGGGCAGTGCCGCAGGAATCCTCACTGGGGTGACTCACGACGGGGGCAAGACATGGAGTCGAACCTTCGCGCACTCTTCTCTTTGCTCGGGAGGAACCTCCACGAATGGGGGCGATTATGAGCGCGCTAGCGACCCTTGGGTGTCCATCGGCCCCGACGGCATCGCCTACCAAATTACGATCTCCGGCGACCGTTCGTCCGCCAGACGGGCCGTCCTTGTCAGCCGCTCCACGGATGGTGGAGACACCTGGAGCGAGGCCTCAACTTTAGTTTTCGACAACACTTCCAGCGTCTCCGAAGACAAAACGTCCATCACAGCGGACGCCACCCGCCCCGGTTTCGCTTACGCTGCTTGGAGCAGAATCTATACCAAGGTCACACCCGGGGATGATGGACCACTCACATTTTCCCGCACCACGGACGGCGGAATTACCTGGGAAGCCTGGCGAGACATTTACGATGCGGGTATCAACTCGGGCGTGGCCACTGAGGGGTTCGTGACACTGCCCGACGGCACGCTGGTGATCCTGTTCGATCTGTTCTCGAACAATCAATTCGTGGTGGCCATTCTCCGCTCGACGGACGCCGGAGTTACCTGGTCGCAGCCGACTGTCATCAGCACGCACCAAAGCATCGGCGTGATTGACGTCAAGACCAATGAACCGGTCAGGAC
>DATEGH010000186.1:0-17508 GCA_035280185.1 Terriglobales bacterium | reverse complement strand
AAAGCAAATACACCGTTTGCGTTTGCCCGCAGAGACGATCTTCACGGCCTGAAGATTTATGCCGATTGCGGCGACCGGGATGACTTCGGCTTCGACGCTGGTACGCGCCAACTGGACACGCTGCTGACGGAGAAGAAGGCGCCACATACGATTCATATCTATCCCGGGCAGCACGACTGGCAATTCGTGGCGCAGCATCTGGAGCAATCGTTAAAATTTCAATCCAAGGCTTTGGGGCTGACACAATGAGATGGATCATCGTGGTGCTAGCGGCAATTGGGATCTATGCTTCGGCGGCGGCGCTGCGGGAACATTATCGTGTGGGCGAGTCGCCGTGCAGCATCAATGACAGGTGGGACTGTGGGATCGTGAACAAGAGTCCCTACGCGATGATTCACGGCGTGCCAGTAGCGGACATCGGAATCGGCGGCTATATTCTCTTGGCAATCCTGGCGGTTCTGAAGCGCTTCCGGCTTGTGTTTGTAGCTGCGCTGGTCGGGCTGGGGTTTTCTCTTTACCTAGCGAACATTGAAGCGCACGTGCTGGGCGTGTGGTGTATCTATTGCGTGCTTTCGCTGGTGATGATTTCGCTGATCGCGTTATCGAGCATAGTGGCGGTTTCAGTTCAAGCGTTCCGGCATAAGCGAACTGCTGTGTAGCAGTTAAAGCAACGCTCTGAAGGTTTCCAGCACTTTGCTCCACACGGCCGATTCCGGATCTACCAATTCAAAGTGTCCGGTGTTCTCGAACGTAATCAGCTCAACGTCCTCTCCGGATTGCTTCTTTCGTTGCACGTAGTTCGCACTGAGTTCATAAGGGACAGAGTCATCAGTGGTTCCGTGTAGCAGAGCGTGTTTGGCTCCGATGTGAAGTTCGGCAGGAGACGCCTCGTGGTAAATATCGGGCAATTCATCAGGCGGGCCGCCGAGAAATTCCGCAACCGCGTCGTTGCTGAGGTGGAGTGCCCAGGCGCGGCGCAGATCGACGACTCCGGCTAGAGAAATCACACGCCGAATGCCCGGCTCGTGAGCAGCCAGGCAGAGGGCAAGCTGACCTCCGGCGGAGTGGCCGGCGACGCAGATGCGTTTGGGATCGAGGAGCGGTGTTGTGTCGTGAGGCTGCGAGCTGAGCAAGGCATGATACGCACTGCGGACGTCCTCAAAGGCGCCGGGCCAGCCGCCGCCCGGATTCCCTGTGCGCCGATACTCCACGTTCCATGTGGCGATGCCGTGCTGCTTGAGCGAAGCACATAGGTGCCCGGCGTAGGCGAGGTCATACTTCGCTCGCCAAAAACCGCCGTGAATGAAGAAGACGACCGGGTGCGGACGTGTTCCTTGGGGAACGCGAACGTGGACAAACTGGTCGCGATCGGGACCGTAAGAGCAAGTAGAGTCAGGCGCGGGTACTGGCCTCGTTAAAATGTCTTCGCTCGACACGCGTCGAGTATAGAGCGAAGCTGCCCTATTCGATTCGCAGCAAGCGTTCTATTTTCCGGTGACTGCCTCATAGACAATCATCCGCGCCACAGGTTTGCCGCCTTCCTGTTCCTCCGGAGCATAGACGCGGTGAGTCTTCTCATCCACGGCAAGGCTATGGACTTTGTGCTGCGTGGGGAAATCTTCAATTTTGTGGTAATGGTCAGGATCGTCCTGCTGAAAAATGGAAATCGCGCCGCTGTAGCACGCATCGTAAATTCGATTTAGTCCAGGATCGAACTTGATGACGTCAGGCCCGCCGGCGAGAGGAAGAGTGGCGATCACCTGATGCTTGTCGAGATCGAACACCGCCATGACCTCGTTGTCTTCGCAGGAGAGAAAAGCGCGACGGTGCTGCGGATCGAGCGCCATTCCGTGGTTTCCTTTGCAGCCCGCAACAGGATATTGTGCCTTCACCGTATCGTTTGCCGGATCGATGACAGCAAACGTGTTCGCATCCTGAAGATTTACGTAAACCAGTTTGGCTACGGGATCGTATTGCGGCATCCCGGTCTCACTGCTGAAGTGAAGGGTCTTTATGACTTTGTCCTGGCGAACATCGATGATTGCTTCAGCCTTGCCGCGTTCGTCGGAGACGTAAAGCTTATGAAACGGAGCGGCGTAGGCGCTGCCGTCGGGCTTATTGTCAGTTGGAATTTTGGCGATGACTTTCATCTGGCGCAGGTCAACCACGCCGACTTTGTTTTCATACCAGTCTGAGGTATAGACCTTCTTCAGCTCGGGGACGTATTCCACGCCTTCGACGCCGGGGACATCTGGGATGGCTTTGATCAATTTGTCGGTTTTGAGATCGATCACGTAGAGCAGCCCGGCGGCGAGATGAGCGGAGAGAAGATATCCGTCGTCGTAATCAATGGTGAGATAGTCGAAGCGCTTTCCCTTCGGTCCAGGCAAGTCAATCGTCGAGATCTGCCGGAGCGCATGGTTGCTCTCAGCCGCGAGGCCCGTGAACGGAATATTGCGGTTGGGAAGCAGTGAAAAAGCAATGAGAAGGCAGATTCCAGCGCTCAGGCCGGCAAACGTGCCGATCTTCACGAGTTTCATAGGAAAACTCCAGGGCGGCCCCTGTGACGCCGAAAGAGGAGCCGCCGGATTCGCTGCGTTACTTTTTGGTGTTCATCTGGTCCAGCGCCGCGCGGAGCCCTTTTGCCAACTTGACGGCATCGTCGTTCGCCCAGAAATGGAGGAAGAACAATCTTGGTTGTTCATCGAGCATATGGCTGTGGACTGCGAACACAGTAATCCCGTTGCTCTCGAGAGCTTTGATCACCGGATTGACCTCCTTGCCGATCAGCACAAAATCTCCGGCAATGGCAGCATTCCCCCCACCCGTGGGCTGGAAATTGATTCCGGTGGCCACACCCATGGAGTTGGGAATCTGCATTCCGGCTTCAGTAATGCGCTCGGCTCGCGGCACTGAGACCTGGTAGATGCCGCCGTTATTCTTGCCGGCATGCCTGAGAATTTTATCGATCTGTGCGGTATCGATGTCGAGCTTCGGTTGTTCCGCAGCCGCCTGACTCGGACCCGGCGTTGTGGTTTCAGCCAGCGCATCATGAATGGCCTTGGCCAGATTTAACGCCTGGCCCTTGCCTCCGATGTGCATGTAAATCACGCGGGGCGATTCCTGTAAAAGGTGGTTATGTAACGCCGTGATCTCAATTCCTCCGGCTTGCAATTTCTGGATCACCGGCTGCACTTCATCTTCTTTCAGGACCAAGTCGCCCATCACCACCGCCTGATTTCCAGCGGTTTTGAATGCTGCCCAAGACCCCAGAGCAAGTCCTGGCTTGATCTGCGTGCCGGCGACCGAGACATTCAAGTCTTTGCGTGGCATGCTGTACTTGTGGGTGCCGTCCGGCTGATCTTGGCCAGCGCGTCCCATGGCTGTGTCAACCGCTTTCCACTCGCCGGCCGCGGCTTTTGCTTTTTGTTGCGCTTGTTGAGCTGTGGCCGGGACGGTCACGGCTGCCAAGAGTAGTGCGATAAGGATCATCTGCTTCATTTCTAGGTGTCGCTCCTTTCGTGCAATTCGCTCGTGCATGGTTACTGCAATCCTTCATAGAGACCTTCAAACAGCTCCATCCCCCGACGCAGCAGTTCTTCATCGGAGACTTGCTGCTTCGCCCACCCCTTGAGAATGCGATCCATGGCAATGCCCTCAGGACGTCCGAATTTCTCGTCATCAAGATCGGCATCATGAACAATCTCCGCAATCTGTTTCAGCTTGCGCTCCCGAAGCGACAGCTCTCGGCACAGCGTTTCAAAGGTGCAATGGTCTCCACGATGGCCAAAGCCTTCGTCCCCATACATGTCGAAGGGAATTGCATCGGGCTGCTGTTTTGCGTCTCTTCCGAAGACAAACTTGGCGCGAGGATCGATGAATCGCTGAATCAGCCATGCCGAAGCGCAGCGATCAATGCCCGGCCGGTGCCGCGTCACCCAGACGCGATTGGTGTATTGCTTCCGGCCGGCGCCGGCACGCGATCCAGGATTTCCGTCTTCCATCGCCGCAATGGCGCTTTGTAACTTTTCCTTCAGCGGGCTGCCAAAAAAATCAATGGCGCTGATCTGAAGCAGCTTCTGGCGGGCGGCGCTGATCTGGCGCGGGTTGCGCATGTGCTGAACTTCGCGAAACAGCATCTCGTACTGTTTGTTTATCTCGCCGACAAAAAGCTGCACAATGCGCTCGTGCGGCATATCGTCAAACGACTGGACCTGCGCAACCGAGGCCTGTCCCCGGTGTTTGCGGATTTCTGCCGAGAGCCACTCAAACCGCTCCAGATTGTCAGGCGTATTGGGCAGCAGATAACCTGAGGTGCGGAGCGCCAGCGCGCCGGAACGGCGCAGCTTGCGCCAGATGTCAACGCGCACGCTAGGCTTCTTGCTGGGCAGATTGAAAACGAGCAAGAGCCACTTGCACGCGCTGGCCTGGACCGTCATTCGGACCGTACAATGTTACACCTATACTCAGGCTTAGAGCACCTATAGCAGAAAGTATCAGGACGGGCCTTTGTGTTGAGAGTTCGTGTTGCGATGCGCATTTATGACTCACTATCGTCCCGGCCGGCGCTGCTCAAACGCCTTCTCTTCACTGCTCTGGTTTCAACTCTGAGTGCGCCAGGGTTGACGCTCGCCGCGACTGTTCCGGAGGACACTGCCAGCCGGATTTCCACACACATCACGCTGGACGGCAAACTCGACGAGCCTGAGTGGCAAGAGGCAACGAGCTTTACCCTCACCCAGCAGTCGCCACATCCAGGCGAGCCATCGCCCTATCTCACAGAAGTTCGGGTGCTCGTTGGGAGCGATGCCGTTTACTTCGGCTTCCTTTGTCATGATCCCAAGCCCAATTCAATCGCGATTCACAACATGCAGCGCGACGGCGACATGTCTGGCGATGACACGGTGTCCATTGTGCTCGATACCTATGGCGACCATCGCACCGGCTACTTTTTTCAGATCAACGCGGCTGGAGCGCGCGTGGATGGCCTGATTGATAATCCGCAGAGTGCGTCGCTGGATTGGGATGGAATCTGGGATGCGCGCACAGCCAGGCTCAAGGACGGCTGGTCTGCGGAGATCGTGATTCCATCGCGCACTCTGAGCTTTGCCCGCCATCTGAACCAATGGGGCTTGAACGTGGAGCGATTTATCCCGCGCGGCGGCCGCACCTGGCTGCGCTGGTCTTCCCCCACCCTGGACTCCTTTTTATATGACCTGAGCCGCGCGGGCGTGCTCAAGGGAGTGGGTGGGCTGGAGCAGGGCAAGGGCATTGAGCTGACTCCCTACGCAACCGGGAAAAGCAATCGCTTCTATAGCGTGAGCCCCAGGTCCTGGCAGGCCAGTGAGGGCGGCGATTTGACGTGGAAGATCACTCCACAACTGGTTTCTGTTTTTACGGCCAATACCGATTTCGCTGAGACCGAAGTGGATGCGCGCCAAATCAATCTCACCCGGTTTCCGTTGTTCTTTCCGGAAAAGAGGGCCTTCTTTCTGGAAGGCGCGAACCAGTACACCTTTGGCTTGGGCCTCGGGTCGCAGTTCATACCGTTTTTCAGCCGCAATATCGGATTGCTGGACGGAGCGCAGAGACCTCTTGATGGCGGTATCAAGCTCAATGGGCGGGCAGGGAAATGGAACCTCGCTCTCCTCGACGCGCAGACACGCGAAACCGCAATCCCAACCCAAGTCGTGCAGGACCTGGCACTACCTTCCAACATTGTTCCGGGGACGAACCTACTGGCAAGCCGCATCTCCTATGACTTCAATGAAAACCTGCGTGTGGGCACGATCGTGACGCACGGCGACCCCGAAGCGCTGCGCGAAAACTTTCTTTCTGGAGTTGATGCAGTCTGGCGCACCTCGAAGTTTCAAGGAGACAAGAATCTGCTCGTCGGCGGCTGGATGGCAAACACCCAGGGCGACGTAGCACCCGGCAGCCGGCAGGCGTGGGGCTACAGGATCGATTATCCCAACGATCTCCTGGATTGCCAGGTCAACATGAACCAATACGGAGATGGCTTTGCGCCGTTGCTCGGCTTTCTCCCTCGCCCGGGGACACGCCAGACCGATGTTGGGTGCGCTTATCAGCCTCGACCTTCCAAAGACGGACCTTTTCGCTGGGTGCGACAGGAGTTTTTTGAAAACGAATACAGCCGTGTCACCGATTCACAGGGCATACTGGAATCGTGGGAGTACTTCATGGCGCCGATCAACGTGCGCATGGAGACAGGCGACCGCTTCGAGTTCAACTGGGACCCACACGGCGAAACCGTGCTGGCTCCATTCGAAGTCGCGCCAGGGGTAGTGATACCGGCCGGCGATTACACCTTTACTCGCTGGCGCTTTGAAGCGCAGACCAGCCATGCTCGCCCGCTGCAGTTCGGAACCACCACTTGGTTCGGCCAGTTCTACAATGGCCATCTCACGCAGCAGGAGAATTATCTAAAGTGGAGCTCTCATACAGCGAGACTACAGGTGGAGATCGATACTGAGAACGACTTTGCTCATATGCCTGAGGGCAATTTTGTACAGAAGCTTTGGCAGTTGCAAGGCGCTTACGCCTGGAGCCCAAACCTCGTCCTCACCAGCTTCATTCAGTACGATACGGATTCCCAAAACCTCGGCGCCAATACGCGCCTGCGTTGGACAATCAGACCGGGCAACGATCTTTTCATTGTCTGGAACCATGCCTGGGAACGGCTGATCACCCGGCCCGATCTGACCCTGGTACCTCAAACCGACCTTGTGGCCGTCAAACTGAGATGGACCTTCCGTTATTAAGCTCTCCAGACCCGGTTACCTGAGGCTCCACGAAACAATCAAGACTTCCGCGGCACGTTAGGTGTGAACTGCGAGAGATCGTAGATGCCTAGTTGCTTTTCCAGGCCTGTAACTTTGTCCACGGCCATGTCGAAGCCGTCTCCGCCAAACGTTTGGCGTTCAATCTTCTCGAACTGCTCCCCCATGGCGTCATACTCATGCGGCGTGACAATCTGGTGCAGAGCAGGGAAGAGCACCGTATCTTCGCGGGCTTCATGGGGACGGTACATACGAACAAACTGATGCAACGACTCGCTCATCGTCTTGAGATCTTTGCTCTTGGCGGAGGCCAGCAAGCGTTCGGTGACGCGCCGTCCCATGGCGTGTTGCGCACGCAGCACCACCGTGAGCTCCACCAGCTTTCCCGCCTGCTCAAAGCGCGGAAAGAGATGATTTTCTTCCAGCTTCTCGTGATAGTCTTCGATGAAGCTCTTGATCAGTCCGGCGGCGTTGCCGATGACAGCAAGATCGAACTGCTGCTTTGCCGCGATTCGTCGCTCTGCTTCTTCGTAAATCAGAAGCACACGGTTGAGCACGCCATGTTCGCGCATCAAGTCTTCATTGGTGGAGACTTCCTCTTCGCCTTCTTCTTTCTTTGGTTGAGCTTTAGTTTGGTTCTTCTCCTGGGCAAGCGAGCTCAGAGGAAATGCGAGACTGGAAGTAAGAATGGCGGAACCGCCGATAATCAACTGCCTGCGACTTGAGTCCATGAAGTTTCCCTTTCTCAGTGCACGACGCCTTTCGGGCGAAGGCGAACAAACAATATTGCTCCTGCGGGATGGCGGCCGTAAAGCGGGGTCAGGAACTCCGGCTTATCGTACAGCGATACTTGACCGCCCAGCGCGGTGAGAAATCCGGGGAGCAGACGGAACTCGCGGTCGTAGCCGAGGGAGTATGCCTGCACTCGCGCCAGGAATTGCTCTTCAAAATTCGCGGGCTCGGGCTGATTGCCGAGAAGCAGCTCGGTAGTGCGGTCAACGTTTTCAATTCGCGTCCAGACACGATGGTCGCGGGCAAAGCGCAAGGTGGATTCGAGCAGATAGCTGTTCAGGTTTCCGCCTCCCTGAACGAAATGGTTGCGACCCCACAAGAGCATGCTGGACCAGCTTCCGCTCGCGAGCGGACGGTTGTACATCACCGACGCGGTCATGCGCTGGACGTTATCCTGTGGGTGCAATTGCTCAGGGCTGTTCAGATGCGCAAAGGAATATTGCGCGCTCCAGTTTGCACCGGGCTGGAAGGTCAGCCGGGTGGACCAGGAATCAATCGCGCCAGAGTCGAGGTTCCAGCGGAACTCGTCCGGTTCGCGACCATGAAAGCCGGAGAACTCCAGGCGGACCTTCTTGTGCGTGAAACCGGCGGTGAGCACGTCATCAGCGATATGGGTGGAGTCCTGGAGGTGATGGCCCAGAGGAGCGAGCGGATCTTCAGAAGAGGAAGAGCGATGCGGGTAGGCAGGCGGTCCCATGGCGGGATCGCCCACCGGAGCGGCATAGAACGAAAGCAGGCTATTTTCGCCGACCTTCCAGTCGTAGAGCGCGGCGATCTCCATCAGGAAGTCGTGCGGATGCTGGCCGTCGTTGATCGGTCGGCCGAAGGCAGTTTCGCCCTGCTGGAACAGCTCGGGATAAAAACGGTTGGTTACAGTGGCCGGCTCAAAGCTGATCATGGTTCGAAGCGTGAGTTGTCCCGGGCCGGCGGAGCGCTGCACCATTGGCATGGACCAGTTGGTGGAGAAAAGTTTGTCTCCTCCTCGCGGCCCGCTTTGCTGCTCCAGATTCAGGAAGGCGACGCCGTGAAACATAAACATCCAATTAGGGCCGAGTGATTGCATCACCATTGGTTCGTTCACGCTTTGGGGCTCAGCGCTGGTGCCGGGAGTCTCGTGATGGAGAATTTCATCCACAAACTCCGTGGTGCGCTGCATTGATTCATGCTGCATGCCGGGCATATTCATGGGTGGAGGGTTTGCTGGCTTTTGCGGCGCCGAATGCTGGTGGTGCTTTGGTTTTTGCGAATTCTGCGCTGCTGCCGGTAACGCGAGCAGCAGGAGAAGAAGAATGATGGAGAGGTGCTTCTGCATGAAATCCAATCCGGCAAAGCCGTTTCTGAAGGAGAAGGGCTGCGGCGCGAAGGTGCGGCGTCACAGATGGTTAGAATGAGCGGGCGGAGCGGATCAGATTCGCAAAACCTGAAGGCCAGGCGAGGTGCATATGAGGGCAGGAGCCAGCGAAACTTCCGCGCAATCGGATACCATCGCAACACTCAGGGTGTCGGATGCTCTGTTCAAAATGAACGGCGCAGAAGGCGAGTAGCGCGCGGAAAGCAGGGCGGATTGTGCCGGTCTGGCAGTGCAGCATTCATGCCGCGGAGCAGGCGCAGCCGGAATCCTGGAAGACTGGTGGCAGGGAGGCGCCCCGGCCAGATCGGAAGGCGAAAGCGTGCTGAAACTCCCGCCGATACAGAAAAGGGGCAACAGTAAAACGAACACCAGCAGAACTGCCGATAGCTTTGCCGCGCTCGGGAACAGGTTTCGCATCCAGGAATTCATGATAAATCAGTTGCGTCGCAGCTTGCGCTCTGCTGGAGAAAGACGCAGCATGCGTATACTGGCACGTTCCAGAATTAGAGGAGGGCTTTCGTGCGATTGCCACAATTACTAAAAGGAATCATTGCAGGCCTTGGGCTATTCGCCACATTCCCGGGGACAGCGCAGCAATCCGTGCCGGCATCTTCACAAGCTCCTCTGACCTTGACTCTGCAAGACGCACTGAAACTTGCTCGCAAAAACAGCGTGCCCTACCAGGGAGCGCTCACGGAACAGGGCGTAGCGGCGCAGGACAAAGTCCAGGCGCGGGCGGCGTTGCTTCCCAGTGTTGCTTTCAATAATGGGTACACGTTTACGGAAGGCACGGGCAGCACGCAGGCGACCGGGGCGAACCAGCCGGCGGCGGTGGCTGCGCCCCGATTCATCGCCAACAACGCCGTGCATGAATATCTCAGCCAGGGTGAGGCGCAACAGGTGTTCGGCTACGGCCAGGTTGCTGATTATCGGCGGACAAAAGCTCTGGAGGCGGTGGCTCGCGCCAAAGCAGAAGTCGCTGCGCGTGGGCTGGTGGTAACTGTAGTGCAGGGCTATTACGGACTGATCGCCGCGCAGAGGAAGTATGCGAGCGCGCAGCAGGCCGCGGACGAGGCCCAGCGCTTTCTCTCGCTCAGCCAGAAACTGGAGAACGGTGGCGAGGTTGCTCACTCTGATGTGATCAAGGCGCAGATCCAATCGAACGACCGCCAGCGCGACCTGCGCGAAGCTCAGCTAGCCATGGATAAGGCGCGGCTCGACCTGGCTGTGCTGTTGTTTCCCGACTTCAATCAGGACTTCACCGTGGTGGATGACACGCAGCTTGCCCCGCCGCTTCCGCCCATTGAAGATTTCACCCGCCAGGCGCAGAACCGCAATCCCGATCTGCGCGCGGCGTCGGCCTCGGCGCAGGCGGCGGGATATGAAGTTACAGCCAATCGCGCCGGCTACTTTCCCACGCTCACGCTCAACTATTTGTATGGCATTGATGCGCAGAACTTCGCCATTCACAGTCCGGAAGGTTTTCGCAATCTCGGGTATGCAGCTTCGGCGACGCTGAATATTCCCGTCTGGAATTGGGGCGCGACGCACAGCAAAGTGGTGCAGGCGGACCTTCGACGCAAGCAGGCACAGCGCGAACTTTCACTGGCCCAGCGCAAGTTGCAGGCGAACATGCGTCAGCTCTATGCCGAAGCGCAGGCGGCGCGGTCGGAATTGGACTTGCTCAAGAATTCAGCGGAGCTTGCAGCAGAGAGTCTTCGCCTGACGAATCTTCGCTATCAGGGTGGCGAAGCAACGGTGCTTGAAGTGGTGGACGCGCAAAATACGTTGACGCAGTCCCGCAATGCCTATGACGACGGCGTGGTGCGGTATCGGGCGGCATTGGCCAATCTGCAAACGCTCACAGGTACAATGTAATTGCACCTTCTTATGGTCAAAAGAACCACGGGAATTCTGTTGGTGGCGAGCATTGCGCTCAGCGTCGCTTCTTGCGGAAAAGACGAGCAGGAGCCAAAGCCTGAGGTCACTGTACACGCGGCGGTGGCGCATACCTCAGATATTTCCCGCGTCATCAATGCTGAGGCCATCATTTTTCCCACAGTGCAGTCCGTCATCACACCAAAAATCAACGCTCCAGTGAAGAAGTTTTACGTCACGCGCGGGCAGAAGGTGCGTCAGGGACAGTTGCTGGCAGTGCTGGAAAACCGCGATCTCTCTGCCTCGGCTCTCGACAACAAGGGAGCGTACGAGCAGGCAGAAGCAACATACAACACCAGCGTGAATGCGACGATTCCGGAAGAGGTTCAGAAGACGGAATTGGACGTTCAAACGACGCGCCAGGAACTCGATGCGGCGCAAAAGCTCTATGACAGCCGGCTTAACCTTTTCAATCAGGGCGCGCTTCCGCGCAAAGACCTGGATTCGGCTGCTGTGGCGTTGGCGCAGGCCAAGAGCGCGTATAACACGGCAAAGAAGCATCTCGATTCGCTGAACGCAGTAGGCAAGCAGGCGGCGGTCAAGTCGGCGGGCGGACAATTGACTTCGGCTAAAGGCAAACTGCTGGCTTCAGAGGCGCAACTGAGTTACTCGGAAATCCGCAGCCCGATTGACGGCGTGGTAACGGACCGTCCGCTGTATCCGGGAGAAATGGCATCAACTTCGACTCCGCTGCTCACGGTGATGAATCTCAAGAAGGTGATTGCCAAAGCGCACATTCCGCAGTCAGATGCTGCGCTGCTGCGCAAGGGAGATAAAGCTACCATCACCGCTCCTGGGCTGGAGAAGGGTATGCCCGGAACGGTGACAGTCATCAGCCCGGCGCTTGATCCCAACAGCACCACGGTTGAAATCTGGGTGGAGGCGGCGAATCCTGAGCAGCAGTTGCGTCCCGGAGTGACGGCGCAGCTTTCGATGACCGCGCAGACGGTTCACAATGCGCTGGTGGTTCCACCGCCGGCGCTGCTCAATGTGAGTGGAGACAAAGCTCAAGTGATGGTGGTGGACGGGCAGAGCATCGCGCACAGCCGCGATGTTGAGTTGGGTATTCAAACGCCGGATGAGACGCAGATCGTTTCCGGACTCAAGCCCGGAGAGCAGGTGGTAACGCAGGGAGCTTACGGCTTGCCGGACCAGACCAAGGTGAAGGTGGAGAGCGGGGGAGAGAAGAACTCTGGGAAAGAATGACATTCAGCGGTCACTATTTAACAGCAGGTTAGAATCGCCGGAATCGCCGAGATTGCCAAAGAATCCAAATTGAACTGCAACAGACGCTCCGGCAATTTTTCAATCGTTGGCAATTTTGGCATTTCTGGCAATTCTCAGCGCGAGGTGAATGCTCACCAATCAATGCAGACTGCTCTGAGATCCGAGCCCACATAAGAACCCGTGTCCGAAGAAACCAAACTCGCGAACGGTACAACAGCAGCAACGCCGGCCGCGCGTTACTGGTTTTCCGGAAACTCTAAATCGGTACTCTTCCTCATCCTTGTTGTGGCAATGGTTGGGGCTTATCTCGCCTTCACCATTCCGATCTCGGTTTTTCCCAACACCGACTTTCCCCGCATCGTGATCGCAATTGACAACGGCGTGATGCCGATTGACCAGATGATGGTCACTATCACCCGGCCGGTGGAGCAGGCCGTCAACAGCGTGCAGGGGCTGGAATCCGTGCGTTCCATCACCAGCCGCGGCTCGGCGGAAGTGGACCTCTTTTTTAACTGGAACGTGGATATGTTCCAGACGCTGCAACGGGTGAACTCCGCGCTGGCGCAGGTACAGACGGAACTGCCTCCAGGCACAACGCTTCAAGCTCACCGCCTAAACTTTGCTTCATTTCCCATTCTCGGTTACAGCCTGGCGGGCGATAACGTCCCGCAGACTCAGCTCTGGGAAATGGCGACCTACGAGATGGCGCCGCGACTGAATCGGCTCAATGGCGTGGCGACCGTAGTGGTGCAAGGCGGGCAGGAGCCGGAATTTCAGATTACGCCTGATCCGGCGAAGCTGCTAACCGCTTCGGTCACTGTCACTGACATCTTGAATGCAGTGAAGGCCAGCAACCTGATTGATTCGCCCGGTTTGTTCGAACGCAATCACCAGCTCGTGCTCGGGCTGGTGAGCGGGCAGGTACACAGCTCGGAGCAACTGGCGCAATTGGTGGTGAAGAATACGCAAGGCGGCGTTCCGGTGCGGATTGGCGATCTGGCGGAAGTACATGCCTCGGTCAAGCCGGTTTACACGGTCGTGCGCGCCGATGGACGCCCCGCGGTGCTGCTTAACATCAATCGCCAGCCGGACAGCAACACCGTGGCGGTGGCCGATGAGGTCCATAACGAAGTCGAGGCCATTCGCAGGTCGCTGCCGCCAGGAATCCGGCTCACGCCTTTTTATGATCAATCCGGCATTGTGCGCGATTCCATTAAGAGCGTGCGCGATGCCATCTTGATCGGGCTGGTTCTCGCCTCACCGGTGCTCATTATTTTTCTGCACGACTGGGGCAGTTCGCTGGTCGCGGGGCTGGTGATTCCAGTCACCATCCTGATTACGTTCGTGGTCCTCAAGGTCCTGGGTGAGGGCTTCAACCTGATGACGCTGGGCGGGCTGGCTGCCGCCGTAGGACTGGTAATTGATGATGCCATCGTGGTGGTGGAGAACATCGTATTGCATCGCGATGCCGGTGAGGGGAAACTGCAAGCGATCCAGAGCGCGTTGGCGGAGATCACGCGGCCGCTGATCGGATCCACACTTACGCCTATCGTCGTTTTCCTTCCTCTCATTTCTATTACCGGAGTTACAGGAACATTCTTCCGCGCGCTGGCTGTGACAATGGGCGCGGCGCTTCTTACATCGCTTGTTCTGGCTCTGACTTGGACGCCAACTCTGAGCCAGTACTTGATTCGCAGGAAACAGGCTGCGCCGGAGAGAACGGAAACGCTGGATGTTGATCAGGAAATGCAGCGCCTGATGGCAGCGGAAGACGCCTCAATGCAGGGCTTCTTCCGGCGGGTGATCGTGTTTTACGAGCGCTGGCTGCGGCGCGCGCTGGAGCATCCCTGGTGGCTGGCGGCCGGTTGTGGCCTGCTGATTGTGATTGCCGGCGCAAGCTATTTCGCTCTGGGGTCAGACCTGCTGCCGGAAATGGATGAAGGCGGGTTCATCGTGGACTACATCACGCCGCCGGGAAGCTCGCTGGACGAAACGAACCGCATGATCTCGCATATCGAGCAGATCCTGCGCGGCATTCCGGAAGTGGCGAGCACGTCGCGCCGCACCGGAATGCAACTGGGATTGGCGGCCGTGACCGAAGCCAACACCGGCGACATCTCAGTGAAGCTCAAGGACAGCCGCAGCCGCGGAATCGAAGACATCATCGCGGACGCGCGTTCCGCCATCGCGCAGCAGGAGCCAGCCGTTGATATTGAGTTCACTCAGGTCTTGCAGGACATGATCGGCGATTTAACGAGTGCGCCCGAGCCGGTGGTAATCAAGCTGTTTTCGAACGATCCCAAGCTGCTGGAGGAGCAGGGGCCGCGGGTGGCTGATGCCATTGGAAAAATCCAGGGCGTGGTGGATTTGAAGAACGGAATCGAAAACACCATCAGCGGGCCGGCGACTACGTTCAATGTGAACTCGAGTGTGGCTACCAAAGCCGGCTTCACGGCGGAAGAGGTTTCAACCGATGCCCAGGCCATTCTGCAAGGCGTTCCCGCAACGGCGCCGCTGGTACAGAATGACCGCGCGTATACGATCCGCGTGCGCTTTCCCGACCAGAACCGCAGCTCGCTCGATGCCATGAGCAGCACGCTGCTGACCAGTTCTACAGGAAAGACCGCGACGCTCGGAGCCCTGGCCAACATCGTTGAGGTACCGGGACAGACGGAAATCCGGCGCGAGAACCTGCAGCGCGACCTGGAGGTAACAGCGCGGTTTGAGGGCATGAGCCTGGGCGGCGGCATCGCCAAAGTGAAGCGGGCCGTGGATGCATTGCATTTGCCTGCTTCGATTCGTGTGGAATATGGCGGGACGTATCAGGAGCAGCAGAAGTCGTTTCGTGATCTGCTGATCGTGCTGGTGCTGGCGATTTTGCTGGTCTTTGCCGTGCTGCTGATTGAATTTCGCAGCTTCTCCGCGCCCACGGCCATTCTGGCTTCAGCCTTGCTCTCGACCGCCGGAGTTTTTCTGGCGCTGCTCGTCACCGCGACCACGTTCAATGTGGCTTCATTCATGGGCGTGATCATGGTGGTGGGAATCGTCGCAAAAAACGGAATCTTGCTGCTGGATGCGGAGCAGAAGTTCAGCCATGCAGGATTTGAGCCGGAAGAAGCTATGATCCAGGCAGGCCGGCGCAGGCTGCGTCCGATTGTGATGACGGCTCTGGCGACCGTAGCCGGCATGCTGCCGCTGGCGTTCGCTATTGGCGCCGGCTCGCAGATGCTCCAGCCTCTGGCGATTGCGGTGATCGGCGGCATTCTGATCTCGATGGTGCTGTCGCTGATCGTGACTCCGGCGGTGCACTTCTACATGGGGCGGAAGACAGCCCTTACCGCGGATGTGCGCGGATAGGCGCGGATCGGTTTCGGAACCCTCTCTCAACCTTTGCCTCGAGTAACATGGCTGCCCTTTTAATTGACATGTGATGCACACATAAGCATCCTTGGGATATGCCAAAAATGTTTCAGCTTCGCCATGTTCCCGACACTCTGCACCGAAAACGCTTGCAGACTTCGGCTCAGGGCTTGCTGAATACATCCAGACACAAAGGAAAATAACCACAAATGAATACCGCCACCCAGGATTCGCGTACCAGCCTAACCGCACAAGAGACCGTTCAGACCGTGCTTCTGATTATCGTTTCGTTCGTTGGTACGTGGATCGCTCTTTACAGAGTTCCGTGGCGAGTGTCTGGAGACCCATGCCTCGTTGCAGCCGCTGCAACGGGGGTCATCGTGGCTTGCCTTTGGCTAACGCGTTGGTGGGGATTGCGTGCAGTGAACTTTGAGCGAAATCTGCTTGCAGGTTTCCTCGTGGTCATGCCGCTCGTTTATGTGGCACGCTACCTGTTCGCCTCCAGCGGCCGTGCGGGGAACTGGCTTTGGATCGAGGTTCTGGGCACAGCGGTCTTTGTCGCTCTTGCCGTGCTGGGCGTGAAGGGCTCGCCCTGGTTCCTTGCTATCGGGATGGTAGCCCATGGATTAGTGTGGGATAGCTGGCACTATCGGCACTCGACTTATATCCCAGACTGGTACGTCATTGCCTGCCTGGCGGTGGACCTCGCCTTCGGAGCATATGTGGCCGCGCGTGTTCCCGCCTATCAGAGAGCATCTCGCGGTGAGACAGAGAGTTAGCACGCCGGGCAGATGGATTGCGCGTATGTCGCGCTCTTCTTGTGTTTGTGTTCGGATCAGACGGAAAGATGCAAGCGGCAGTATGGACATCGGCTCCCCTTTGTCCTTGAGCCGGGTCGGGGATAGTTGTGAAGCGAATAAAAAGCGTATATAATACTCCGCATGGAAGCCAACACGGGATTGCTGGAGATTGTGGCGTCGCAACCGTTTGAGAGCTGCGAAGAGGAATGGCGGAGGCTGCTGAAGCTGTTTCGCATGGAACTGGTGTATGTGCCGGCGGTGCAGCAGGTGCTTCAGGAAGGGCGCTGGCGAGGGCAGCCCAATCCGGAAGCCTATGTAAGAAAGGCGGCCAAGCGATGCGCACGGGAGCTGGGGTTGGTGTATACGCGGCCCAAACAGGAGATCCTTGCATGCGAACTGGGGGAAGCGGAATGGGATGGCGAGCGCGTGACCCAGGACGAGCTTCTCGATCTGGGAACGTGGAAGTACGAGAGCAGCAAAGGGAAGCGCGATCTGAGCGAGTTTCGCTCCACGGCGGATGAAGTCGCCGAGGCGGTAATGGATGCGCCGGATACGGTGGATTGGGAACAGGTGGCGGATTTTGCCATCCTGAACGATGATGAGCGGCTGGTTCTGGAACTGCGGTTGATCGGATTCGGCCGGGAGCAGGCCCTGGCGTCATGTTTCAGCGAGGAAGATCGCAAATACCTTCAGGCGGCGTGGAAGCGGTTTGAGCGATTCCGGGAAGGAATAAAAGAGGTGCTGAAGACCGGTAAACTATTGCAGGACAGAAGGATCCACCGGACGGAGCTGCCGCTGGAATTGATTTTTATACAGATGGAGGACATGAGCCTGAAAATTTCTTTCAGAAAATCTGTCCCGGAAAGCCCGGAAAACGGCATACATAAGTAGGGGGGTAAAGATCGAGTCAATTGAAAGAGCCATAAATTGGCGAATCCGGCGCAGGGTAGTTTGGGTCGCACTTGAGGTGTGTGGGTGCACGGGAAGCAGCTCAGGCATCAAGCGGGATTCAAATTGCATTTTGACATTCAGGATTGAATCCTCAGGGGCTAAAGCTCTCACCTTTTGGCCTCCTATCGGCACGAGTAAACTCATGCCCTGACACTTGTCTTGCAGGCGGTTCGGCACGAGTAAACTCATGCCCTGACACTTGTCTTGCAGGCGGTTCGGCACGAGTAAACTCATGCCCTGACACTTGTCTTGCAGGCGGTTCGGCACGACTAAAGCTCGTGCCCTGATA
>DATEGH010000185.1:0-7061 GCA_035280185.1 Terriglobales bacterium | reverse complement strand
GACCGGCAGCAGATGCTGCGCGCGATCGGCTGCAAGTCCATTGACGACCTGTTTGCGCCCATCCCGTCTGAATACCGGCTGAACCGAGATCTGAATGTTCCGCGCCAAATGGCGGAATCCGAGATCATCGATTTCTTTCGCGACTGCGCGGAAAAGAACGCCGCAGGTTATGCGGTCTTTCTCGGCGCCGGCGCGTATCACCATTACCGTCCAGTGGTGATTGATTCGCTGATCTCGCGCGGCGAGTTCTTCACCGCCTACACGCCTTATCAGGCGGAGATCGCGCAAGGAACTCTCCAGGCCATCTTTGAATTCCAGACCATGATCTGTGAGCTGACCGGGATGGAAGTTGCCAACGCCTCCATGTATGACGGCTCAACCGGCGCGGCGGAAGCCTTGCTGATGGCGGTGCGCATCACCGGACGCCGCAGCGCCGTGGTGGCGCGCAGCGTCCATCCGGAATATCGCGAGGTCATCCGCACCTACACACAGCATCAGGACCTGCCGATCGCCGAACTTGGCTATCTGGAAAACGGTCGCGTGGACATGGAAGAACTGGAGCAGAAGATCACGCCGGAAACTGCGGTGGTGCTGATCCAGTCGCCCAACTTCTTCGGCACGATTGAAGACGTCGCGGCTGTGGCCGATTTGGCGCATAAGAAAGGAGCGCTGCTCGCAGTATCCATAGCAGAGGCTCTTTCGCTCGGCATCATGAAGCCCCCCGTTGAGGCCGATATTGTTTCCATGGAGTCGCAGTCGTTTGGCGTGCCGCTGGGCTACGGTGGTCCTTACGCCGGAGTTCTGGCTACGAAAGAAAAGTACGTTCGCCAGATTCCCGGCCGGCTGGTAGGCGAGACGCGCGATCGCAACGGCAAGCGCGGCTTCGTGCTCACCCTCTCCACCCGCGAGCAGCACATTCGCCGTGAGAAAGCGACATCGAACATCTGCACCAATCAAGCGCTGATCGCTACTATGGCCACTATTTATATGACGATCTACGGCCGGGAGGGGCTGAGGGAACTCGCGGCGCAGAACCTGGCGAAAGCTGCGTACGCGGCAAAGGAATTCAGCAAAAAAGGGAAGGTCCTGTTCAAGGGCGCACCGCGCTTCAACGAATTCGTGGTGCAGACGGCGAAAGATCCTTATGAAATCAACAACTGCCTGCTGGAGAAAAAGATGATCGGCGGATTTCCGCTCAAGAAGTTTTATCCCGAACTGGGCAATGCCGCGCTGTGGTGTTGCACGGAGCTGAACACTAGAGAGCAGATTGATACCGCAGTACAGGCGGCCGGACAATGAGCGATCAAGACATCAAGAAAGCAACGCGCCACGTCAACCAGAATGAAGCGCTGATTTTCGAGCGTTCGTCTCCGGGCAAGAAGGGCTACAGGCTACCGCCGCTCGACGTCCCGGCTGTTGATCCCGAGCAGGCGTTGGGCGAGTTCGCACGCGAAGACCTGGGCGACATGCCGGAAGTGAGCGAGATGGAGATCATCCGCCACTTCACCCGAATCTCCACCTGGAACTATGCCATTGATTTGGGCATGTATCCGCTGGGCTCCTGCACCATGAAGTACAATGCGCGCGTGAACGAGTTTGTCGCGCGCCTGCGTGGCCTGGCGGAAGCTCATCCTTACCAGCCGGAGCGCATCTCGCAGGGCGCGCTGCGGATAATGAAGGTCCTCTCCGATTGCCTGCTCGACATCACCGGCATGGATGCAATCACGCTCCAGCCCGCGGCCGGAGCTCACGGCGAAATGACGGGCATCCTGCTGATGCACGCCTATCTGCAATCGAAAGGCAATCCGCGCAAAAAGATCCTCATTCCTGACTCAGCCCATGGAACGAATCCAGCCACCGCCGCTATTTGCGGCTATGCGGTGGAGAATCTGAAGTCGAATGCGCACGGCATGGTGGACATCGCTGCGCTGGAAGCGCAGATGAACGAGGACATCGCCGGCCTCATGCTCACCAATCCCAACACGCTGGGCATCTTCGAGCAGGAGATCCACAAGATCGCCGACATTCTCCATCGCAAAGGCGGGCTGCTCTATATGGACGGCGCCAACATGAACGCGTTGGTGGGCAAGACGCGCCCCGGCGATTTTGGCGTGGACGTGATGCACCTGAACCTGCACAAGACTTTCTCGACACCGCACGGTGGCGGCGGCCCGGGATCAGGCCCGGTAGCGTGCAAGAAAATCCTGGAGCCATTTCTGCCCAAGCCGGTGATTGCAGAGAACGCCGACGGCACTCTGGGCTTCGACTACGACCGGCCGCAATCCGTCGGCCGCGTGCGCATGTTCTTCGGCAACTTCGGCATGCACGTTCGCGCTCTGGCCTACATCATGGCCAATGGTCCTGATGGGTTGCGCCAGACGACAGAAGATGCCGTCCTCAACGCCAACTATATACGCGCCAGACTCAATGGAGACTATGAGCTTCCCTATAAAAGTCCTTCCATGCACGAAGTCATTTTCAGCGACCGGTTGCAGGCGCAACGGGGCGTGAAGACCGGCGACATTGCCAAGCGGCTGATTGACTATGGCTTCCATCCTTATACCGTCTCGTTCCCGCTAGTAGTTCCCGGAGCATTGATGATCGAGCCGACGGAGAGCGAATCGCTTGAAGAGCTCGATCTGTTTGTGGATGCCATGCAGTCCATCGCGCGCGAAGCGGAAGAGGATCCCGAGCTGATCAAGACCGCTCCGCATACCACGCGCGTCTCCCGCCTGGACGAAACCGCCGCGGCAAGAAAGCCGGTGCTGCGGTGGAAGAGAGAGAGAACTCAAGGCAGTGGCAGACGTGACAACCATTTCACCGCAGAGAACGCAGAGGTCGCAGAGAAGGTTGGGTCATAGCAGACCAGCAGCAATTTTCTGACGTTTACCTTAAGTTAGAAGAAAAACCTCTGAACCGCAGAGAACGCAGAGCTCGCAGAGAAGATTTGGGTCATAAACGGATCTGCAGCATTTTAGTTTGACTTAAACTTCAGGGAAAAAGCCTGGACGAAACTGCCGCGGCTAGAAAGCCGGTGCTGCGGTGGAAAGCGGAGAGAGCTCAAAGCGGCGGCAGACGTGATAATCGTTACACCGCAGAGAACGCAGAGGTCGCAGAGAAGGTTGGGTCATAAACGGATCTTGCGGCATTTTAGTTTGACTTAAACTTCAGGAGAAAAAGCCTTAACCGCAGAGAGTGCTGAGGGCGCAGAGGTTTTGGAGTGCAGTTGGCTGGAGTGGTAAGAATAGATGGAGCATGTGTCAGAAGCGGAAAAGCCAGAGAACCGAATCAGCGGAATCATTCTTGATGCTGCCATTGCGGTTCATTCAGAGATCGGTCCGGGACTGCTCGAAAGTGCTTATGAAGCGTGCCTTGCATACGAACTGCGCAATCGCGGATTGAATCTGCAATTGCAGGTGCCTCTCCCTATTCGCGCCATAAAAATTGACGTGGCGTACCGACTGGATATTCTGGTTGACGATCTAGTAATCGTTGAAATCAAGGCTATTGAGCGGCTTCTGCCAATTCATGAGGCACAACTTCTTTCATATTTAAAGCTTAGTAACAAGAGGTTGGGATTGCTGATCAACTTCCATATGTTACGGTTGAAGGAGGGCTACAAACGGATTGCCAACGGTTTATGATCCCATTTCTCTGCGCCCTCTGCGTTCTCTGCGGTGGAAGCCTTAGGTAACGTCTTCGGTGTCTAAAATTCAGGTAAACTCATCCCTACCATGTCCTCATTGAAGTCGTTGTATTTTTGGCTCATTCTGGCCATTTTCTCGCCTGCTGTGTTTGCACAGACAGCTCCCGGCGCCGCTCCTGATTCTGTCCTGCTGAAGAGCTTGCAGCAGGAACTGGATCGGGCGATGACCTCGCTCAGCAAGGCCGAGCCGGCGCCTTATTTCATCAGCTATTCGGCCTCGGATGAACGCGCCGGAGTCGTCATGGCGAGCAATGGCGCGCTGGTGGCCAATGTGGACCACCGCGAGCGCAGCGTGGATATTTCCGTTCGCGTGGGCAGCCGGCAACTGGACAATACTCACGGCGAGAGCCGTTTCAATTCCATCGTCACGGCCGCTCTGCCGCTGGACAACAAACCCGACGCCATCGCCCGCGTGCTCTGGATCAATACCGACCGAACGTACAAGCGAGCGGTGCAGGCGTTTCTTGAAGTGAAGACCGATACCAAGGTCCGCGCGGAAGAAGATGATCCTTCTCCTGACTTTTCTATGGAGAGACCGCAGGTGCATGTGACAGCCGAAGCCGCGTATCCAACCTTCGACCAGAAACAGTGGCAGGACCGCATCCGGCGCTATTCCGCCATATTCAATAAGTACCCGGAGATTGAGAACTCGGCGGTGATGCTGCTGGTGCAGGATTCCACCCACTACTTTGTGTCAAGTGAAGGCTCGAAGATCGCGGATTCGCGGCCGCTCATCCGCGTGCTGGCCATGGGCAGCACACGCTCTGAAGATGGCATGGAGCTCGCGCGTTCCGAGACGTTCGATGCGCCATCGTTCGACAAACTTACCTCCGACGAGGAGATGACGGGAAAGATTGAGAAGATCGCGCTGGACTTGCAGAAGCTGAAAAAAGCTCCCGAAGTGCAGCCTTACAGCGGTCCGGCGCTGCTCTCCGGCCGCGCAGCGGCGGTCTTCTTTCACGAGGTAGTCGGACATCGTCTGGAAGGACAGCGGCAGCGCGGCGATGATGAAGGCCAGACCTTCACGAAAATGATCGGCCAGCCAGTGCTGCCGAAATTTCTAAGCGTGGAAGACGATCCCACACTGGCGTCGCTCGACGGCGTGGAGCTGAGCGGAAATTACAGCTACGACGATGAAGGAGAGAAGAGCCAGAAAGTCGAGCTGATTTCCAACGGCGTGCTCAAGCAGTTCCTGATGTCGCGCATGCCGGTGAAGGGCTTCGACCACTCGAACGGCCACGGGCGGGCGCAGGACGGGATGATGCCTGTGGGCCGCCAGGGAAACCTGATCGTACGCTCCAGCAAGAGCATTCCCGATTCCCAGCTTCGCCAGGCGTTGATTAATGAAGTAAAGAAACAGCACAAGCCGTTCGGTTTGTACTTCGAAGACATCGCCGGCGGATTCACGCTGACCACACGCAACCTGCCGCAGGCATTCCAGGTGATGCCGCTGATGGTGTGGAAGGTCTATCCCGACGGACGCCCTGATGAACTGGTGCGTGGCGTGGACATCATCGGAACACCACTAAACGTGCTCAACCGGATTGTCCTGACGGGGCAGAAGATTGATGTGTTCAACGGCGAATGTGGCGCGGAGTCAGGATCAGTGCCGGTCTCAGCCGCGGCGCCGGCGATGCTCTTCTCCGAAGTCGAAGTACAGAAAGTTGCGAAGGGACACGAGCGACCGCCGGTGCTTCCGCCCCCAGGTTTTGACAGCAAGATCGCCAGTAGCACAGCCAACCCAGTTCAGGAGGCCCACTAATGCGCAAGCTGATTCCCGCTTTCTTCCTCCTGATGCTCGGGCTTCCGTGGTTGATGCAGGCGGAGGACCATGCCGCCGATCCCAAGATTTCGGTCTCGTCCGACGATCATGGCGACCCCGTGCTGCGCGCCATGTTGGCCGAGCTGAAGCGTTCGCAGGAAAAGCTGCAACTGGGACAGCTCCAGAGGCCTTACTACATTGATTACCAGATGACCGAACTGGAAGACCACATCGCTGATGCGACGTTGGGTGCACTGCGAAGCGATACGGTGAATGCCGGCCGTCTGGTGCGGGTGGTAGTGCGCATCGGCGACTACAAGCAGGACAGCTACTACGGCGAAGGCGTCGGCACGATGGAAGTGATGCCGATCGAGAACAACGAAATCGCTCTGCGACATCAGTTGTGGCTGGCAACGGACAAGGCCTACAAAGCAGCGCTCAATGGCCTGACGCAAAAACAGGCGGCCCTGAAGAACGTGGAAACCGAGGACGACGTGGCGGATTTTTCCCAGGAGAAGCCGGAAGATTCGGTCCACGAACTTCAGAAATTGAACTTAGACATGGGTGCGTGGAAGCAGCGCCTGCGTTCCACTTCTGAGGCCTTCCGCGGCGAGCCCAGCCTTGAGAGCTCCGCTGCGGTTCTTGACTTCCGGGTAATCAACCGCTACTTCGTCAATACGGAAGGGACGGTCACGCGCAGTGGAAAAACCATCTACACCTATATGTTTTCCGGCAGCACGCAGGCCGACGACGGAATGCGCCTGGACCGCAGCCACGGATATGTGGTCACGCGAGCGGAAGAACTGCCCAAACCGGAAGAGGTGAAGAGCGACGCAGAAAAATTGCTGGCAAGCTTCAGTGCGCTCAAGAAGGCGCCGTTGGTGGAAGATGACTACCGCGGTCCGGTGCTCTTCTCCGCGGACGCGGCAACTGCGGCTTTTGAGCGGCTGTTCGTTTCCAACATCGTCGGCGTCAGGCCGGAACTGGGAAGCACGGCGCGCGCGCGCGGCGAATTTGCTTCGGCGTACAAGAACCGCGTTCTCCCCGAGTTTTTCACCGTCGTTGACAATCCGAAAGCCAAGCAAGTGGACGGCACGACGCTGGCCGGAAGCTACGACGTGGACGATGAAGGAGTGGAAGCCAAGAGCGTGACCCTGGTGGACAAGGGTGTTCTTACCAACTATCTGCTGGGGCGCGAGCCGATCCGCGACTTTCCCCATTCCAACGGCCACGGCCGGACTGCGCTTTACGGCGCGCCGCGCGCGCAGATCTCGAATCTGATTGTGAAGGCCTCCAACGGCATGCCGTTTGAGGAACTCAAGAAGAAACTGCTGCAGATGTGCAAGGACCAGGGCCGTCCTTACGGCTACTACGTGGAGACCACCGGTCCGCAGCTTGCGCCGAGATTGTTGTGGCGAGTCTATGTGAACGACGGCCACATGGAACTGGTGCGTGGAGCCGTCTTCCAGGAGTTCGATACTCGATCACTACGCAATGACATTGTTGCTGCCGGCAACGATACGTTTGTGTACAACCGCGCAGAGCCGCTGCCCAGCGCTATTGTTGCGCCGTCACTTCTTTTCGGGGATCTCG
>DATEGH010000184.1:0-5326 GCA_035280185.1 Terriglobales bacterium | reverse complement strand
GTTCCTCCGTGTTTCAAAGGTGCTCGGTTTTTACTCCTCCACCGCTTCCCGCAGAAACTTGGCTGCTTCTTCCGGTGGCGTGGGATTGATATAGAAACCGGTGCCCCACTCGAATCCTGCAATCCGCGTGAGCTTGGGAATGATCTCCAGGTGCCAGTGATAGTAGTCGTTGGTATTTTCCTGCACCGGTGAGGTGTGCAGCACGAGGTTGTAGGCAGGATTATCGAGCACATGGACGGCCTTGTTGAGCACGCTTCTGAGCATCCGTGCCAGGTTTTCATAGAGAGTTGAAGGCGAGTTCTCAAACGCGGACTCGTGTCGCCGCGGCAGCACCCACATCTCAAACGGATAGCGCGGGGCGTAGGGCGAGAGTGTCACGAAGTCCTGATTTTCCGCGGCCACGCGGACCCTCAGTTCTGTTTCCTGGCGTATGATGTCGCAAAAAATGCACCGCTCTTTGTTGGCGAAGTAGCGTTTCGCCCCTTCCAGTTCTTCCACCACCTGCTTGGGCAGAATAGGCAACGCAATCAACTGCGAATGCGGATGCTCCAGCGACGCGCCCGCGCCCTCGCCGTGGTTCTTGAAAACCATGATGTACTTGAACCGGCGATCTTGCTTCAAGTCGAGAATTCGGTCGCGAAAAGCCCACAGCACATCTTCCACTCGCTTTACCGGCATGGTGGCCAACGTCTCGAAATGGTTGGGAGTCTCCACCACCACTTCGTGCGCGCCGATTCCGTTCATCTTGTCAAACATCCCGTCGGCTTGGCGGTCGAGGTCGCCTTCAATGCCGAGCGCGGGAAATTTGTTGGGAACCACGCGCAAGTTCCATCCGCCGTTGTCGCCGGAGCGGTAAGCCAGGATCTCGGGCGGCGTGGTGCCTTCGTTACCGGGACAAAAAGGACAGAATCCGCCGCCCTTAATCACGGCGCGCTCGCGGGAAAAATCGCCTGGCCGCTTGGAGCGGTCAGTGGATATGATCACCCAGCGTCCGGTGACCGGATCTTTCCTCAGCTCAGGCACAGCAATATCTTACAACTGCGGTATTCAACGGGCCTGTATACGAGGCGTCGGCTACGCTCGGAAAGCATCTTTGAACAATGTGATCTGGGGTAGTGTGTCCGATTCGAAGTAGACGCTCACGATATCAAAGCGAATCGCCGGCTGCCCCTGGATCTTGCGCAGAAACTCGTGCGCAACACGCCCGAGATCGCGCTGCTTTTCGTCATCGACGGCCATTTCTGCCGCTTTCACGTCGCGCGTGGTGCGAGTTTTGACTTCTACGAAGCAGAGAGTTTCGCCGTCCCAGCCGACGAGGTCCAACTCGCTGCGGCTGCGCGGGCTGCGATAATTGCGCGCAACCATCACGTACCCCAGTTTGCGCAGATAGAAATAGGCTTCCTCCTCGCCGCGACGCCCTGTAATCAGGTGCGCCGGCGAAGTGTCGTTTTTGTTCCACGGAACCGCACGTGCGAGCGCATCAAGAGCACGCACCGTCCGCTCAACCAGCCTGGCCGAGAGATCCATAGAAGAAAAAGCCGCGAATTTCGCGATGAAGCGGAAATCATACCAGAGCTGATTTGCCTTTCGCGTTGATTCGCGGCTGTCTTGTAACGAGCTTACCGTTCTTTTTCCACAATGCTGACGCACTCTTCCAGCACGTCCATGGCGATATCGGCCTGCTCCTGCGTGACGATCAGCGGAGGCGCAACCCGAATCGTGTTTTCGCCCGAGCCCAGGAAGAGGACCCCACGCTCGAACGCGAGTTCGACGATTCGATCGCGCTCGTCGTGAGCTGTGGCGCGAGTCTGTTTATCTTTCACGATCTCAATGCCGATCATCAGCCCGCGTCCGCGCACTTCGCCAACCATCGGGTGCGATTCCACCCACCGGCCGGCCCGCCGCAGGATATGATTGCCCACCACCTCAGCATTGCGCATCGCTTCGCGCTCCAGCACATCCAGTGTGGCGAGAGCTGCTTCAATGCAGACAGGGTTGCCGCCGAAAGTGGACGCATGCGACCCCGGCACCCAGTCCATGATCTCGGCCCGCGCCAGCGTCACGCCCAAAGGCATGCCGGAAGCAATTCCTTTGGCGATGGTGACGATGTCCGGCTCCACTCCCGTGTGCTCGATGGCGAACATCTTTCCTGTGCGCCCCGCGCCCGACTGCACTTCATCTGCAACCAGCAAAATTCCATACTTGTCGCAAATGCGGCGCAATTCTTGCACGTATTCTTTGGGCGCGGGAACGTAACCGCCCTCTCCCTGGATTGGCTCGATGAAAATCGCAGCGCACTCCTCCGGCGGCATCACAGTCTTGAAAATTTTTTCTTCAAGAAAGCTCACGCACTCCTTCACGAACTGCGCTTCGCTCATCCCTTCCGGCCGGCGGTACAAGTATGGAAACGGGATGTGTTCCACTCCCGGCACCAGCGGGAAAAAACGCCGTCGCTGTTGCACCTTGGACGCCGTGAGCGAAAGCGCTCCCATGGTGCGTCCGTGAAACGCGCCATAGAACGCGATGATCCCCTGCCGCCGCGTGTGATAGCGCGCCATCTTCATGGCAGCTTCAATCGCTTCTGTCCCGGAGTTGCCGTAATAAACGCGCACCGGTCCGGACATCGGCGCGATCTTGGCCAGTCGTTCAGCCAGCGTGATCATGTTCTCGTAGTAAAAGTCCGTCCCGGACATGTGGATCAACTCACCGGCTTGCTTCTGGATGGCCTTCACCACTTCCGGATGGCAATGTCCCGTCGAAACGACGGCAATACCCGCAGAAAAGTCCAGGAACTCGTTGCCGTCCACGTCTTCCACCACCACGCCGCGGCCGCGCTTGGCCACCAGCGGATAGGAGCGCGTGTAAGAAGGTGAAATGTATTGCGCATCGCCCTTCAGCACCTTCTGTGCGTTCGGGCCGGGCAATTTGGTCCGGATCTTCGGACCAGCAGATGTCATGGTCTCAGCCGCCATAAGAAATCCCCTTTAATTCGGTTGCGTGTTGATGCCTTCAGCTCTCCTCAGAAAGCTGACTGGAGATGGCGATGTGCGAAGGGCTTAGTCTCCGGCAAAGAGGTTGGCGCGGGCATGCGAAGGCAGGACAGCAAGAAAGCGCCGCGGGCACACGAGAAACTCCACCCAGCAATCCAGGCTGCGGGCCGGAGTGCTCAGCAGAAACATTGATGTGCGCCCGTTTCTCATGCTCTTTCATTATAACTTGAAAATTCGGCGCTTCTCGCGGTTACCATCGTGCACTTCACCGCGCGATCAACACCGCTCAACTGTTTCGCATCTTCGCGCCCCTCGCGAATATCAGATAATCGTAAATACCTGATGACGGCTGAATCCCATCGTTCCCGCGTGGCCTTGTCTTTTGGCCTGGTCTACGTCCTCTGGGGATCCACTTATCTCGCAATGCGAATCGCGGTGCGGGATTTTCCTCCCTACGTTGCCGGCGCGGTTCGTTATCTCGCTGCCGGACCAATCATGCTCGCGTTCTGCGCGCTGGTGGGCCGCAGAATCCGCATCACCCGCCAGGATCTGCTTCGCCTGCTGGGAATCGCCGTTCTGCTGCTCTCGCTCGGCAACATCGGCGTGCTGTGGGGTGAAGAATATGTGGCCAGCGGCTATGCGGCTTTGATCGTTGCTCTTTTGCCCATCTGGGTCGTCATCATCGAGACCTGGATTCTGCGCGACGGAAGAATGTCGCGCCAGGGATTCACCGGCCTTGCGCTCGGAATTCTTGGCTTGCTCGTTCTTCTCTGGCCGCGACTCACCGCTGGTACTCATCTCGGCCATCTCGAGTTGATCGGCACTGGCATTCTGGGGGTTGGCTCCTTTTGCTGGGCCTTGGGGTCAGTTTTCTCCAGTCGCTGGGATGTGAGCGTAGACGTGTTCGCTTCGGCAGCCTGGCAAATGACGTTGGCAGGAATCGTAAATGCCGCAGTGGCCGCGCTCACCGGACAATTCCGCCATACGCGCTGGACAGCTCCGGCCTTCGAGTCCGTCGGCTATCTCGTGATCTTCGGCTCCTGGATCGGCTACAGCGCCTACATCTGGCTGCTGGAGCACGTGCCCACGCCGAAAGTCGCGACGTACACCTACATCAATCCCATTGTGGCGCTGTTTCTCGGTTGGCTGCTGCTGAAGGAAAGGATAGATGCTTACATGCTGGTGGGGACCGCCATCATCATTGGCTCAGTCGCGCTGGTAAATAGTTCGAAGCTGAAGCCGCGCGGTTCGCAACTTGGCGAACCGGATCTTTCGCCTGTCAACGTCGGGGGAGATTGAGGATATCGCGCGCCGCGTTCAATTTTCAGTGCCATTTGCGAATTGCTCCCCTGATCTGCGTCCTTCTGCGTAAATCTGCGGCGAAAATTCTTCAGTTCCATCGCTGTTCATCTGCGCGCGTCTGTGGCTAAAACTCATTCGTGCTCGTTAGGGTCCTTGGTGTCACCCCATTCCTTCCTCCGGTTACTCCGTTCCTCCGCGTTTCAAAGGTCTTGGGGTTCGCCATTTGCTAATTATTTGGCATTTTTCGGCGATTTTGGCAATCCACGCATCATTCAACCTGCCCCGGCTGGCCGTGAACCCGCGGTAACAAACTTCCCACATACCGGCTCAGCTCAATCACCTCCAGCGGACAATCCTTCCAGTTATGGATCCAGCACACGATCAAATCGCAGCCTTTCGGATCATGCATGTGCAGACTGAAATTTCTGCTTTCGAACTCAAACTCAAACAGGACCCGCTGGCACCTTCCGTCCTTCATGCGCCGTAGCGCCTCGCCATCAGGAAACGCCGACTGCACTCGCGTAACAATGAACCCGAGTTCCGGGGCGAGCGATCCAAACAACACCATCACTCCATTTTCATTGGTGGGCGCGTTGACCATTGCCGGGTTCACAATTGGCACGCCGTAATCCGGGCGGTCCCGCAACGGATCGATTGCCAAGCCGGATATCGGTCCTCCATTCGGCTCCCTCATCGGTCCGGCAACCGGTACCGGTTCCGAGCGCGACATCCATCGCATGACCGTTGCAGGAGACGACATATAGTCCTTGATAATCTCCCTCACATCGCCCCACTCTGCCTCAAGGCCTTCCTGCTCCATGAACCGCCGCATGCCCATCGGTACCAGCCCCCACCTCTGAAACCGGCGAATCAGGCAGCCGTCCGTAATTGAGCTTTCTGCCGAGAACTCCACCGCCTTCGGGATTCTCTGAAGCTTTCGCGTCAGCGTCGCCCATTCCAGAAAAGCTTCCATCATGGTACGCGGACGCGCCTTGTCCTCCCGCGCAAGCCCGCTCGCGTTCAGGCCCAGCGTG
>DATEGH010000183.1:0-4617 GCA_035280185.1 Terriglobales bacterium | reverse complement strand
AAAATAAATCCCGCGGGAGGCTTGCTCCCGGCGCCAACTCCCAACCGCTTTACGAATGCTTGTGCCCCGCCGGCAATGGCAGCGATGATGCAGAAAAAAATCAGCAGCCGCCACCCGGCGCGCAGGCCTCGCTCGTTGTAGAAGATTGCTTCAACTCGTGACATTTAGTTCCTATGGAACACTCGATACGGAGCGCCGGCTCAGAATTCGAAAGTTGGGTTTCGCGAGTCGCTGATGCTGAACTGCCCTAAACGCCCGCTATAGGTGAATTCCCAGAATTGCAGAATGTCCCTTCCCAGCAGACACGAGAATCTGCTCTCGAAAATAGGACATGCAACGATCCCCAAAACCCGGAATGGTGCGAGTTCTGTTTCCGGAAACCGAACTGACGCGGCGAACTCCGGGTATTGCTTCGCATCGTTCTGACCAGTATCTCCGAGGACGTGAATTCTTTTCTGACCACGCTGGATCAACTCACAGGTTTGCGCGAGTCGTGGATTGATGGCGGTGAAAGCAGCGCCTGTATCAACTAAGGCGTTCACGGCCGCAGTCTTGGAAGGATTGGATGGATTCCCAATCAGAACTTTGATCATGGGACCAAATCGCAGCAGATCGTCTGCCGTGGTGGTGGTAATCAATTCGAGGACTCCGCGAGGCCGTTGGCTTAGTACAGAAAATAAACCGGCTCATGATGACAGATCTGCTTGATGAGGAAATTCGCCTGCAATCCGAAGGTCTTCGTTCCAGAATCCCAGGCACTTTCATAGTCATTGAAGAATCCAGCAACGCGATTCCCAGAAACAACCACGAACTGGTTTTCGTGAACTTCCAGCCATTCCGATTTATGCGATGCATAGAACGCCAATTCACGGCTGAGCGGGCTTTCTTGAAGCGACATGAAACTCTCCATTTCTCAAACCAAGAGAGGAAACCGTACACCTCCGAAACATGCTGCTGCATTTCTGTGAAGCAGTCAATATCTACAAGAGATACGCTCTCTGGTTCCAGGTTTTCACAACTCTGCATGATACAAATGACAGTTCATGTTGCAAGCCATCAAAGAGTTCCACGTGGGGCGGCCGCAGGTGGTCGCAGGACTCATGCTGCTTGCTTTTCTAGCGCAGGCCTCATGGGTGGCCGCGAGTCGCAAGCTCTCATCCCTGGAATTCCAGTACGTCGAATCCGGTCTGCCTCTCAAGCCAGGGCAGGAGTATCGAGTCACTTCGCCGTTCACTGCGGTCTTGGCTGCTCTTCCATTTCGCGTGGTGCGGATCCTGGCAGGACAGGACGTGAGCAAAGCCGCAATCGTTCCGCAGCCCTGGATGGCCAGACTGCCATTTCTCATCTTTGGAGTCTGGCTGGGCGCGGCTCTTTGGTGGGTGGCGCGGCGATTGTTTGACTACCATGGCGGGTTTGTTGCTCTCGCGCTCTACTGCACATCTCCGGCAATGGCCATGATCGCCGCCAACGTCGGCCCTGAGGTGCTGCTGGCCTGGAGCAGCTTTGGTCTGATGTACACCGCAATCGGCGTCGCCCACACGCTGTATGCGCCTTGGCAAAAATGGCTGCCCCGCAGCGTTCTCCTCGGACTCTCCATCGGCTTTGCCTTAGCTACGGCTCTGTGGTGCTTCACACTGGTTTTGCTGGCGTTCGCGTTCATGCTCTACTTGGCGCCCGGGCGCTGGAAGACCGCTCTTCTCGTAATGGCTGCCGCAACTCTCATCGGCCTGGGAGTGTGCGGGTCCTTCATTATCCTTGCGCATGGCTATGGCGCCGCTGCGTCCGCGTTGCTCCGGCCGGGACTGTCAGTCAAACTCTTGCAGACGCTCAACTTCGTCTTTGCCGACGGCTATCTGGCGGCCAACAGCTATCTCTTCGTGCTCTTTTTCATTGTTGCGCTCACCGTCTATGGAAGCTGGGATCGCGCACGCTACTTCGGCAATTCAGCTCCCCTCCTGATGGCCTTTGCCACGGTGTTTCTCTTCAGTAGCGTCCCGGCGATCTATCTTTGGGACGCAACTTTGGGCCTGAGCTACGTGTTTGTATTCATTGGCGGAACCTACGCCGACCTCCTGGAGACGAGCTATAGCAAGGGTATTGCGCGGATTATGATTGCAGGTTTTCTGCTGCGCGCCGTTCTTGGAGTGTTCGCTCTGGGCCGCTGGATCAGAATTCCTGCTTGAGTCTGGCCGCGCTCAGGAGGCATCATATTAGTTGAGGCAATTGATCCTGGGCAGGTGTCTATGTTGCGAATGGCAGCATTTTCCGCGGTTCTCGCGCTAGCAGTTGCGGCGCAGGCACAGACGATTCTCACGCACGGCGCTCCTGCTTCTGTACTTTCGCCGACGCCCGACGGAGTCCAGCACGGCGCTCCGGCCAGCGTGCTCTCACCGACTCCGGATGGAGTTCAGCATGGCGCGCCGGCAAGCGTCCTTTCGCCTACGCCGCTGCCCTTTGGCGTAAATCCACCTTTGCCTCCATTCAAGTCATTCCGCTTCCATGGGCCGGGGCATCGCTTTGGAAATCCCCACGTACGCAGGCCGGTCTTTGTACCGATTCCGGTCTTCTATCCGATTTACTCGAACTACGATCCCTATCAGCCGGCGGACCCAAATGTTCAGGCGATGAGTGACTCCGCCAACCAGGCGCCCACGCAAACCGATTACACCAACAACGCGACCAGCGAAGACGAGTTGCGTCTGGCTTATCTTCAGGGTGCTCGTGACGCACTGAAACAGCAGAAGGAAGATGCGGACTCGCGTTACGGAGACCACTATCTGGATTCGCGAGAGCGTTCCAAGCCCAGTCCGCGTGTTCAGGAAGAACAGCCCAAAGCAGCGGAGCCGCCCAGAGAAGACAATACCCCGGCGACGGTTTTCATCTTCAAAGATGGCAACAAGATCGAAACCAAAAACTTTGCCATCATGGGTGAGACCCTTTACGACTTTTCCGGCAGCACGCTGAAGAAGGTTCCGCTGGCTGACCTCGACAAAGCTGCCACCATCAAAGCCGATGACGATCGCGGCATCAACGTAAAGCTCCCGTAAGCTGGTGGAAGGCCTTTCAGTACCGCATAAGGATATAAAAGTTTCGGCTTTCAGCCTGGTATGCAAGATGTTCCCCAACCTGCCTTTCCAGCCCTCCTTGTGCTATAATTGTTTGTATTCTTCTGGCATATAACTTCCTGTAAATGCAAGCACTTAGCGGAAATTTCGGCGGCTCCCAAGAGCCCTCGAAGTCGCCCTTGTATTGCGCTCAAAAGCAGAGGTTGTAGAGAAGCAATTCGGAAAGCGAGAGCTGGCTGATGGCTGATGATCAAAACCCACAATTGCCACTGAATCCCCCTTCCGGCGGAGGGGATGGTCTGCCTCCGGGCGGGCCAGGCGCTGCCAATGTGCAGCCCATCAACATTGAAGAGGAGATGCGGCGGTCGTATCTCGACTACTCAATGTCGGTCATCATCGGACGCGCGCTTCCCGACGTTCGTGACGGGCTAAAGCCGGTGCACCGGCGCGTACTTTACACCATGCAGGACATGGGCCTGCATTACAACAAGAAGCACACCAAATGCGCCAAGGTCGTGGGCCAGACCATGGGCCAGTACCATCCGCACGGTGACAGCGCCATTTACGACACACTGGTGCGCATGGCGCAGAATTTCTCGCTTCGTTACCCGCTGGTTGACGGGCAGGGCAATTTCGGTTCGGTAGATGGCGACCCGCCCGCGGCCATGCGATACACGGAATGCCGTCTCACGCGAATTGCCGGCGCGCTGATGGAAGATATCGACAAAGAGACTGTAGACTTCACCGCGAACTACGACGATACGACTGTAGAACCAACGGTCCTGCCCACGCGAGTTCCCAACCTGCTGGTGAACGGTTCCAACGGAATCGCCGTTGGCATGGCGACCAATATTCCTCCGCACAATCTCACCGAAATCGTGGACGCGGCCATCATGCTGGTCAACAATCCGGCAACCACGCTCAAGGAAGTTCTGAAAATTGTGAAAGGGCCGGACTTCCCCACCGGAGCGTACATCTACGGACGCGGCGGAATCGAGAGCGCCTACACGAACGGGCGTGGACGTTTCATGATGCGCGCGAAAGCCGGCATTGAAGATCTTTCCCAGGGCCGGAAAGCGATTATTGTTACGGAAATTCCCTACCAGGTGAATAAGGGCACGCTCATCAAGCGCATCGCCCAGCTCGTGAACGATAAAGTGATTGACGACATTGGCGACGTGCGCGACGAATCCGACCGCGATGGCATGCGCATCGTGATCGAACTGAAGCGTGGCGCGGAAGCACAGATCATCCTCAACCAGCTTTACAAGCACACGCAAATGCAGGAGAGCTTCAGCATGATTCTGCTGGCGGTGGTGCACGGCCAGCCCAAAGAGATGGGGCTGGTGCAGGCAATCCAGCACTTCATTGATCACCGCATTGATGTGGTGCGCCGGCGCACGGTCTACCTGCTGGAGAAGGCGCGCGAACGCGAGCACATTTTGGAAGGCTACAAGCTGGCGCTCGACAATCTTGATTCGGTCATCAAGCTGATCCGCGGTTCGGGTTCACGGGCGGAAGCCAAAGAAGCGCTGCTTGCCGCGAAGTTCAA
>DATEGH010000182.1:0-3942 GCA_035280185.1 Terriglobales bacterium | reverse complement strand
CCTTGCGCCGGAGAGATGGCCGAGTGGCTGAAGGCGCACGCTTGGAAAGCGTGTATACCTTAACGGGTATCGTGGGTTCGAATCCCACTCTCTCCGCCAGACCCACTCTTCCTCCCTGCTAAAATCCCCGTGTGCTCTTGCGAACCGTTGTCGGAATCGTCGTAGGCGATGTGATCTTTGCCGGGTCGGCGGTGCTGCTTTTTCGCTTCACTGGCATTGATCCTCATGCCATGGCCAGTCCCACGCTCATCGGTTTCAGCATTCTCTATGGAATCATTTTTGCCGGGCTTGGCGGGTTTGTTGCCGGGTTGATCGGCCGCCGCGAAGACGTGATCTGCGGCATTCTCCTGGCCGTAATTATTGCTCTAAGTGCTGTTACCGCTCTGATTAGCCGTCCGGACCCGGGAGCCGTCTGGACGCACTCTGCTGCCCTCATTTTGATGGCCCCTGCTGCTCTGGTGGGAGATTGGATCAGGAAAAGTCGCAAAGCTGCTGCCAGGTAGGCACTTAGCGCCGTCCCCGAACGCCAAAGCCCAAGCCTTATCTTGACGTTCGCTCAGCAACCCTTCCGAGCCGACCTAGTTCTAACTAGCTACGATTCCAATCCGTCCTTGCTCCCTGGTTAAGGCGGAGGAGAGACCCCTGCATCTCTGATGCGTAGCCTTTTCACCATCGCAGTTTTTCTGTTTCTACCCTGCTTCGCTTTGTGCCAGGGAACCCCGCCCATCGGTCCGGACCAGCTTGCGGGGCCGCCCACGCGCAGCGTTGAAGGAACGCCTCCACTGGCTCCGGCGCCGGGTCCTTTGAAGCAGATCAAGAACCAAGTAAAGAATGAGCTGGAACGGGTGATGATGCGTACTTGCCCGGCGCGGGAGGAGTGGACTCCACCCACGCCCGGCCAGAAGTTCCAGGCCTTTGTGCGCCACACCTATGCTCCTCGGACGTTTGCCGCGGCAGCCGTTGATTCTGTTCGCTACAAGATCGCAGGAGACGACCCACACTACGAACACGGATTTCCCGGCTTCGCTCAGCATTACGGCGTGGAACTGGCCACCAGCGAATCCGACGTGTTCTTCGAGCGTTTCCTGGTTCCCACCCTGCTGCGGCAGGACCCGAGATATTTCCGAGCGCCCTCTCTGCCGTTCTTCAAGCGTGTTTTATACTCCGTGAGCCGCGTCGTAATCACCCGCACTGATGATGGCAGCGAGACCTTTAACTACTCGCGCGTCGTGGGAGGGGCAGCATCGCAGGCACTTTCTGATCTCTATGTTCCCGGCCAACGACAAGGACTTGAGCCAATCGGCAACCGCGTGCTGTTCGATATGGCACGCGATGCCGGGTTCAATCTGCTGCATGAGTTCTGGCCTGACTTGCGGCGTAAAGTCTTCCATAAGTAGCGGGACGCCTTCCGCCGGCGAAAGTTACCTTCGTCATCAATTTCCGAATTCCGAAATACCAGCAGAAAACTCTTGCGCCCGACTGACTTCGTGCTAGCGTGTTTTTCAGGCAGTTGAGGATCGTAACGGATGGCACATTCGGAAGAACAATTGGCCGCGAAGGCTGTGGAAGATTTCAAGCAACGCACTCTGGCAGCTTTGCCGACTCTGCTGGAAAAGCTGGCATACATCTGTTCTCTGCAAACGCCGGAAGGCGCTTACCGCCACTGGGGCATGACTCGTACTTTTGGATACGAACCGGCGCAGCAGGCTCTGTATACGGCGCATCTTGAAGCATCGCGAGAACTGGTGCGCTCGCCGCTGCGGGAAATCTACCGCGATTACCAGCAGGGTTTGCTGAGTTCGCAAATGACCTTGCCGGAGCAGCTTGTCCTGGAGGCGCCGCTCAGCGCGGCCGAACCGCTTCTTTCGGCTCACCTTCGCTTGCTTCGGGACTCGGTTCAAGCTGTGGCACTTCAGGAGCGTAGCGGGCCCCAAGCCGCATAGCGATGCCCACGACCTGGCCCACAATGTCTGCTTCCTGCGGATAGCGGAACGCGCGCGGCGGGACAGGAGATTGCGGATGCGAGAGCACTGTCAGTTCGCGGCCCCGCAACGAGATCCAGGAACAATAGTATCCTGTCCGGGTTTCCACAAGGTAGATGGGACGCTGATATTCCGACGCCCAGCGGCCTTCGCGGGGGATACGCAAATCTTCGTCCACCTGGACGAAGCAGCCCGGCAAAAGCAACGGATACATCGTGTGATCTTCGGCGCCGATGTAAGCGTAGCTGTATTTCTTCTTGGAAAGATCGTCAAGAAACTGGATTGGAAGCGTACCCCATTCCTGGACCATCCTCGCCAGATCGTCGGTGCGACGCGGATCGAATCCCGGATCGAGTTTCACCGGTACCGTCGCTGTCCCTTGTCCCGCAGCTATTCCGATGAGATGTGTCTTGCGCGGCGCGGCGATGGAGTAGTCCGAGCCGGCTGACCCAAGATTCACACCGTAGTAGCCCATCAATTGGGTATAGTCCGCACGATAGATTACAGAAAGAGAGTAGAGACGATGGATACTGGGCAACACGCCTTTGGTTTCGATGTCAGAGAGCCGGCTGGGATTGATCACAAATTCTTCCATCCCGTGAATTTCCGCTAATGACACGCTGGCCGATACCACGTCCTTGATCGTAAGGCCGAGACGCTCGCGCAATTCGCGAAGTTGTTTGCCCGCTGAAAGCATTTGCTGTTTCTATAGTCTCCGGTTCCTCCTGATTGCCGGATCGATCAGGTATTTTGATGTCCAACCCCGCTCAAATCGCTTTGCCGGCCACGGAAGGATCCGGCCCTGTATAACGAACAGAACACGATTTCAGTTGCGGAAGCAGGCTACCTCAGTTTCGATTTGTGATTTTTGCACAGCGGTCAGGGGCAGCAGCGGGAGCCGGCAAGGCCCGCCATAATATCCATTCAGGTCCATTGCGTATTTGACCGCGGGAATTCCCATTTCGGAAACCACCCGCTTTGCCGCCGGAGTTAATGCTTCCTGCTTGGCCCTGGCCAGAGCCAAATCATTGTCCTTCCAGGCGGAATAAATTTCAAAGCAAATCGTCGGTGCAGGAGCAGCGAAGGCAAGCACCGCTCCGGCGGCTCCGGCTTCAAGCGAATCGAGCACAGTGTGCGCCGCTCCAACCAGCACCTGGAAATTAATCTCCCGGCTTCTGATCTTCAGTTTCGGAGGAGGGGCTACAACCGCGGTTCCGCCGTTGCCTGCCAGTTCTCCAACAGGGATCGTAGTCTGAACGCTTGCCGCAACCCGCGAGTTCAGCATCCGTTTTGTGACTGCCTGCTGCGTCTCGGTCACGGAGACGGTTCGCTTGATGTGGCGGGTGGCCTTCACCATGGCAGTCACTTTTTCAACATTGCCGCTGGATTCCTTGATCCCGATGATGTTCTGGTGCTCGGCCAACGACGTAATCACTTCGAGAGGCAAGTCGTAGGCGGTGAAAGGAGGCACAGTGTAGAGCATCACCGGCAAAGGCGAACGGTCCGCGACGGCCCGGTAGAAGGCCAGCAGGGCTTCCGGCTTCATCTGAGGACGGTAGAAGTGAGGCGTGCGCACGAGCGCCACATCGTAGTTGAGCGTGGCCGCGTATTCGGTCAGCCTAAGAGTCTCAATCGCGGATTCGGCGCCGGTTCCGGCAATCAAGACCTTTTCCGGAGAAGCAACTTCCGCGCTCACACGGAGCACTTCGCGGCGCTCCTCGTCACTCAGCATGACGGCTTCGCCGGTGGACCCGAGTACAACCATGCCGGCAATCGGCGTCCGCGAGTACCGGTCAACGTTGTGCTCGATCTTCTTGTAGTAAACCGCGCCATTCGGATAGAAAGGCGTGGTTAATGCGGGGAAAATGCCCTGCAGAAGCATAGGCTTATTCTAAATCAGCGGCTCTGGCTGACGGTTCAACGAGAACCTGATCGCGATGGCGCGAGTTGAAGGGTTGGA
>DATEGH010000181.1:0-5904 GCA_035280185.1 Terriglobales bacterium | reverse complement strand
GGTTAGACGGCCTGCTGGCGCGAACGGCGACTCAAACCACTGTCTTCCTGGATCAGTTCTCGGACGTGAAGTGCACCGAGCAAGTGCGCCAGGAAAAGCTAGGTAAGGACGACAGAGTGGAACTGAAAGAAGATTCCACGTACGACTATCTTGTCATCCTGACCAATGCTGGAGGCGAACTCAACCTCTCCGAATCGCGCATCCCGGTGAAGCAGGCGAAGCGGGACCGGCGGAATACTTCGATGCTGCTGAGCAATGGGTTCGCCACGTTGTTTCTCATTTTTCATCCTTATTATGCGGCCGCCTTCAAATTCAGCTTGGCGGGAGAGGAAAGCGTCGGCGGCAGGGCCTTGCAAAAGGTCACCTTCCAACACATTTCAGGAATGAAATCGCCCGCCGCTCTGGCCTTGCGCGGCCGGGAATATCCCCTGGAACTTGCGGGCACGGCATGGATTGATGCGCAGACCGGGTCGATCGTGAAGCTGGAAGCCGACATCGCGGACACCCTGCAGGATGTTGGATTGAAGTCGCTGGATTCTGAGATCGATTTTGCGCCGGTGTCGTTCTCCGATTCCAAACAGGTGTACTGGTTCCCAACTCAGGCCCGGGTGGAGGTCGAAACTCCGAAGCAACACTGGCGTAACTTGCACCAGTTCACGTCATACAAGAAATTCTCAGTAACCACAGAAGAGCAGGTTAAGACGAAATGAGCGCTAACGCTGCAGCAACAGCCCGAGTGGCGAGCGGGACAAAATCGGTTCCGGATACGGAGCGAGGCCATCGTTTGCGCCTTCGAGCGCTCTACATTCTTGCCTTCGCCACCAATCTCGCCATCTTTTTTTATGGGTTCGATTATTACAAGCTGTCGGCCCTCGACCGCCCGTTCTCCCCCAAGCACCACATGCTGCGGCCGAGCGGGCCGATCGGCTTGTACCTGGGATTCATGGGCGTGGCCCTGTTCATCGGCATTTTCTTGTATCCGATCCGTAAGCATTGGCCCTGGCTGGGCACGATTGGCAGCACCCGGCACTGGCTCGACATTCACGTGCTGATGGGACTGACTGCGCCGTTCATCATTGCGTTCCACTCCACACTGAAGTTCAAGGGAATTGCCGGCATGGCTTTCTGGATCATGTTCGCGGTGTCGGCAAGCGGAGTCGTGGGCCGCTATCTCTACGCGCAAATTCCAAGGAAGGTAACCACTGCCGAGCTATCGGTGAAGGAAGTACAGGAATTGCAGGAGACGCTGGCACAACAACTGGCGGCCCAGAATGTGCTGCCGGCGGCGGACTTGCGCACGCTGCTGCGCATGCCCGATGCACATCGTGTGGCGCGGTTGCCCATCGTCATTGCCCTGATCTACATGATGATGCTGGATGTGGTGCGCGTCTTTCGCGTGGCACGGCTGCGCCGTCACGCTCTGCACTTTGGAGGCTATGTCCAGACGCTGGCAGGATTTCTGCCCACCCGAAACCGCGAGCTCGAGAAAGCAATTCATGCTGCAGCCGAAGAAGCAGCGCTTTCCAAAAGAATTCTGTTCCTGTCGCGCTCGCAAAAAGTTTTCCATCTCTGGCACGTCGTGCACAAGCCCTTCAGCTACGCTTTTGCCGTACTCGCCCTCTTGCACATCGGACTGCAATTTGTTCTGGGCTATTTCTGAGCCGCGCACATGGACACGCTCATCACCTACGGAATTGGCGGACTGATTTGCTTCTTCTTTCTGATCGTCTATCTCAGGCGGTTGAAGAAGGCGGAAGCTCGAGCCCGCGAAGCCGCCGAAAAAGGCAAGCTCTTTTCCGAGGGGCCGAAGGCGCAGCATCCCCATATCGATACGAACTACTGCATTGGCTGCGGAACCTGTACGAGCGTTTGCCCGGAGGGGGACGTGCTCGCCATGATCGGAGGCAAGGCGGTCATTATCAACGGGCACAAGTGCATCGGGCATGGCTTGTGCGCGGATGCATGTCCGGTGGGCGCGATCACGATGGTGATGGCCAGCCCCAGCATGGCTGCCGACATGCCCTACCTCACGCCTGAGTACGAGACCTCAGTTGCGAATCTTTTTATTGTGGGAGAACTCGGCGGACTGGCTCTGATTAAGAATGCGGTTAATCAAGGGCGCAGTTGCATAGATACCATTGCCGCACGGCTCAAAGCGGCCGGCGCGCCGCAACCCGTTGCCGGAATCTATGACGTCTTAATCGTCGGCGCTGGACCTGCGGGAATCAGCGCCTCTTTGCGCGCCATTGAAAATAAGCTGAACTACATCACGCTGGAGCGCGACGAAGTTGGAGGAACGGTCGCCAAGTATCCGCGGCAGAAACTAGTGATGACCAGCCCCGTGGAATTCCCCATGTACGGCAAATTTAAGAAGATGCAGCTTTCGAAGGAAAACCTGCTGGCCTTCTGGGACATGGTCCTGAATCGCGCTGACTTCAACGTTTCCACCGGTGACAAAGTTGAAGACATCCAGAAAGACGAGAAGGGTATCTTCAGCATTGTGACGGCGACGAAACACTACCGCGCGCGATCTGTGGTTCTCGCGCTCGGCCGCGCCGGCGAACCGCGCAAGCTCGGGGTTAAAGGCGAGGATCTGCCCAAAGTGATGTATCGCCTGATCGAAGCAGACCACTACATCAACAAGAAGATTCTGGTAGTCGGCGGCGGGGACAGTGCAGTGGAAGCGGCGATGGGCCTGGCCAGCCAGAGCGGCAATCAAGTTACCCTCTCCTACCGCTCGGAGCGATTCAGCCGCATCAAGGAACGAAACGTCAAGAGGATCGAAGAGTGCATGCGCTCGGGCAAGGTGCGGGTGCTGTTCAATTCTTCACCGGTTGAGTTCAAACCGGAGTCCGTGATCATCGACATGAACGGAACCAGGCAGGAGATTGCCAACGATTTTGTGTGGATTTTTGCCGGAGGATCTCCGCCGAATGCTTTCCTCAAAAAAATCGGCGTGGGATTTGGGTCGCGCGATATGATCCTCGAGGCCAGCAAAGAAGCCAAGCAGGCCAGCGCGGAGAGAAAACAGTTTGCCGAGGCGCACGCCGCGTCGTCCCTCTAGATGTCTCCGTGAAAGACTTCTCGGCGCAGGAAGCCGCCGGCGCCCGAAATACTTAACAAACAGCGCACACCTGTCACCGTAAGGCAGGCGACCCACGTTACGCCGGTGTAAGAACGAGCTTTTTGTTGTTTTATTGTGGTTGGCGCAGCTTTTAGCATCGCAACAAGTCAACTCAACCCATGTCAACCTCCGGTATAACGCCGCCGACTGGAACGGGCGAATCCGCTTGGGTCACGGCGTTCTTTCCCAACTCAGGTCGTGCGCGGCTCGTGAAAGTGATAGCAGGGATTTTTCTAGTGGTCGGCATTTGCGCCCTAGTAGAACGTGTGGCGACCTTCTCCGCCGACCTGTGCGCGCGACGCACCTGGCCGAGCGCTGAAGGGGCGATCGTATCCGCGAACCAAACCGATGATGATGCGAATCCTTCGTTTAAGGTGAGCCTCTCTGACCGCAAACGATATTGGGTGGAATACGAGGTGAGATTCGCCGTTCCCGAGGATCAATGCAGAACGGGCACCATCTTCACGGGCTCCTCGGAAACGATGCCCTGCCGCGGAATCATTCGGACGCGCAGCACGCAATCGACGTATCAGGCCTACGCGTGGCTGATCCACGGCTATCACGTGAATGAGCCGGTGAGAGTGCTGTATAACCCGAATGGTCCCGAGATCAAAATTGCCGGGGAGTCGATTTGGCTTCGCTACAACACCGACCGGCTCATAATTAGCGCGATTTGGGTGCTCGTATTTTCCGGATTGTACGCTTTTGCGCAGCACCGCCTGGCCTATTTCAGAAGCCACCCTGAAGCTGAGACGATACCAACGCAGCCCGGAGCTCCACGGGACGACCAACTCACGGACCTCAATCTGTCTTGAACCTCAATCTTCTACCCAGCGTGTGTACTTCCTCAAGGCAACGGAACGATCGGTAAGATCAACGCCGAAGGATGTTGATCGTCGTGATAGATCATATTCGTGGCCGAGACCGGTTGTTGAGAACTGCCCTGCTCCAGGGCCGAATTTAAATTGCGATCAAACCGGGGGAAGTTGCTGCTGCTGACTTCCAGTCGCAATATGTGTCCTTTGCGAAAGACATTGCTGGTCGCCCACAGGTCGATTCTCAGCTTGTAAATTTGGCCTGGATTCATTGATTCAGCTTTTTCCTGCGAATCGCGGTAGCGAACGCGAATAATTCCTTCGGTTAGATTTTGGGCGAACCCGTTCGGCCATACATCCACCAGCTTGCCGGTGAAGTCGGTATCCACGGCCGAGGATTTGATGAAGAGCTCGAGAGTGACTGGGCCAGTGATTTCGAGGTCTTTCGCCAGTGGAGCAGTCGAGTAGACCAGAACGTCATTGCGATCCTCGATCGGCCTCTGATCGCGCGGTCCTGGAGCGAGGTGCTGCGAGTCGCAGCACAAGGGTCCGCCAACAGTAGGCGCTGGACTTGCGGGATCGTACACATACTGATCTGGGCTTTCCGCATGCTGTGCAGTCACGGACAGCGTGCCATCGCCTCGGAGTGAGTTGGCCTTGCCAGAAGAATGCAAATAGTATTTCGTAGCAACGGCGCGAGCCAGCGGCCAGGCATCCTCTGAGCGCCATTCATTCTTCCCCATAACGAAGAGTTTGACTGGCTTGTTGGAGGCGAATTCATTCGGTACGCCTTTAAACAGATATTCGTACCAAGCTAGAGTCAGATCGTCGATGTTAATATCGGCAGCCTCTCCGAAATCCACGTCGCCGATCTTGCGGCCTGACCCGGCATGTCCGCCAATGGCTACGAGCAATCGCTGCCCACGCTTTGCATCTTCGTTTCCAGCCTGGCTTTTCATTCCGAGGTAATTGCGGAGTGAGCCACCCAGAAAAATGTCATACCAAGCGGCGATGTGAAGAGAAGGTACTTGTATCTCGGAAAAGTGTTCTTCGATGGACCACCTTTTCCAGTAGTCGTCGTAACTGGGATGCGCCAGCCAGTCCAGAAAATAAGGAGCGAGAGCGGCGGTGGAATCAGACTCGGAAGGAGGAGGAACAAAGAGCGGGTAGGTCGATAGTGGCAGCTTCCAGATTCCATTCATCGCGTTGCTGCTGCGTTGCACCTTGCGATTGAATGTGTCTTGCGCGAGTCCCGAAGTCCACGACTGGTTGAACCATTGTTCGAATGCGCCGCCCTGATAGGTCCATCCGTCGTGGTCATGGCTGGCCGTCACTTACGGGCAAATTCCGGCCAGATGAGGCGGGTGGGCGATGGCGGCCAACATTTGTGTTGCTCCCACATAGGATCCACCAAACATTCCGACTTTGCCATTGGAATAGGGCAAGGCAGCGGCCCACTCGACGGTGTCATATCCATCATTGGACTCATTCTTGAAGGGATACCACTCTCCCTCCGAGGAGTAGCGCCCGCGGACATCCTGGATGATCACCACATAGCCGCGGGCTGCGGCGCGCCAGCCGAAGTCATCACCTTGCTTGTTGTACGGAGTTCGTTCCAGGAGAACCGGAAATCTCCCTTCGGTCTTTGGACGAAAAATATCGGCACGGAGGACCACGCCATCGCGCATTTTGACCTGCACATTGTGCTCGACCGCAACTTCGTATTGATCAGCAGCCCAGGCCCAGGTCAACAGGAATAGCATGGGCAGAAACAGCAATCTGTAGCGAATTCTCATTCGACGCGCCTCATTGCGGATAAAGTGGAGCTCCGCGGTTCTGGCCTGAGAGTCTACGAAGTTTTGGCTCTTACGGGAAGGTCATTCTTTGCTGGAAGGTAATTGAAGGCCGAGACTGCGCGAAACAGTTCAACGGACGCAGAATACAGTAGCGATAGTTCAGGAAGAC
>DATEGH010000180.1:0-14002 GCA_035280185.1 Terriglobales bacterium | reverse complement strand
TGATTCCGCGCGAGATGCTCTACATCTCGGACGAGGTTTTCTTCTGCGGGACGGCTTCAGAGATCACGCCCATTCGCTCGATCGATAAGATTGAGGTCAACAAGGGCAAGACCGGTCCGGTAACTCTGGCGCTACAGCGCGAATTTTTCGGCATCGTGAACGGGAAAGCTGAGGACCGCCACAACTGGTTCACCCGCGTTCCCGTCCAGAACCACGCCAAGCAGCCGGTGGGTGTGTAAGCTTACTGCGGTGTGGCGAGAGACTTTCCGTCAGGTCCAACTTGGACTTCTGAGCGCTTGGTTCCCTTTCGTACCTGCGCCTCGTAAGCCACCAATTTGTCTTCCTTGGTGAGCGATTCCACTTGCGTGATGGTTCCCTTACCCGCTTTGTCCTTCAGCCCGTCACGTACTTCTGCCGGCAGGCTGCTCAGCTCCACCTGCTCTTCCACTTCCAGCACCTTGCCATCTTTGTCCATGGTGACATCTTTATTGTGGCCGTTTACTTTGAGCTGCACTTCATACTCGCGCTTGCCCTTATCCACTTCCGTCGAGTAGCCGCGGACCGTCGCTCCCTCACTCTGGTCCTGGACGGCTTTTTGAACTGCGGGCGGCAGTTGTGATTTCTTGATCCGCTTCTCCTGGGCGGGAGCAGCGACGATGAGAGTTAATAGAAAAATCAATGTCACTGCGACAAAACCGGTTCGCATCGCATTCTCCTGTTCAAATTTTCTCTTATGTTTGGATGGATTCGCACGTTCCCGTCTGAGATGGCCTGAGCAGCGTTGTTCTATATTAGAGTGATTATCCCGCAAGCTGCGGGTTTCAGAGGACATCCATGACCCTGCTCGATGTGGTTTTCAAGTACGGCACGCCTCCGGGCGAGCGCGAAATGCAGGCGCTGAACAATGCCTGGGAGGTTTACGGAGTGCGCAAGATCAAGTTTGACGCCCAGGAACACACAATCCGGGTGGAATACGACGCCACTCGCCTCAACGATGGGGAAATTGCCGCGATTCTGCGCCGGGCGGGGATTGATCTGCGGGAGAAGGTTCAGCTCGTATAAAAATGCAACGAGGCACTTTCACAAGATCTCTGGCCGTTAGATCTTTGAAAGCGCCCCGATGCGCGCCACTTCGTCTGTCCTTTCTTATTGCACCCGCCGTGCCATTCCCGCAGCGATTGAAAACACAGTACTTACGGTTGAGCAGTTCTGCTTTAGCAGGGTAGTAATTCCCCTCCCCTGCAATTTTTTCCCGGTAATTTTTTGGTCTCTTATTTGAGTGCGAACAGAGCGCTCACGTGGGCTGTGATGGTCACGTTCTGAGGGCTGAACTCCGCCGTGGGAGCAGGAGCTGCCTCGGCGCGAGCCATCATGGGCTGCCGTCCCATGGCCATCGGCACGATCACGGGCTGGCTCACCTCAGACGAGGCAAACAGCAGCTCACCCAGTGAGCGGCCGCCGGTAACGGCAATTGCGTTGGCCTGAGTGCGGGCCTTCTTCAGGGCGTCTTCAGCAGCTTTGCTCTTGGCCAGTTCGATATCTTCCAGGTCATAGCTCACGGACTGATTTTCCGCCTCATCAATGTTGGCCAGCGCTGCCGTGAGCGGCCCGATTTTCGAGAAGTCGCGCAGCTTGAGCGTAACGTTCGTCGTCACTCGGTAGCCGATCACGCGGTGCTTCGGGCTCTTCCAGTCATACATCGGCTGGACGGCATAGAACCCCACCTGCATCGCCTTGGCATCCACGCCGTTGTCGCGCAGCGCTTTTCGGACCTGTTCGGCTCCGGCAGCCACTTTGTCATAGGCCGCGCGCGCCGTGTCCTGCTGGGTTGCAATGTCCATGCGCAGGACCGCAGTATCAGGCGCCGCTTCATACTTCCCGTCCGCACCGACATAGATGGTATTGGGTTGCGCGGTGACGGTTGGGATGGTCTGCGCGGAAGCGATGGTCCCCAACACGAGCAAACAGCAGGCATAAAAAAGAGCAGTCTTTGTCATGGCATCCTCTGGGCGATGGTAACACTCCCAATAAAGCAGAGTTGTTGGTGCTGACACATCTCAGCTACTACACTCAGAACGCAGGTGGGCTGCTTTCTTGCTTGCCGGTGTACCACTTTCCCGCGGTTACAATCGGCCACACCTTTACCCCTTTGGTGGAATCATGAAAAGAAATCTGCGCTTGATACTTCTCTGCGGAGCTCTGTTTCTCTCTGGTGCTTGTGATGAGCCTAAGCCTGGCACGTTGAAGGGAGTCATTACTGATCCAAACGGAGCAATCATAGTAGAAGCAACGATTCGCGTACAGCATTGGACCTTTGACAAGGATATGCATCATCCAAGAGAGAAATGTGATGACGAGCTCTATACCGATGATGCTGGACGCTTCGCAATTTCCCTGCAACCGGGCGACTACGACGTATTCATTGCGTATCCGGGTATGTCTCCCGTGGCCAAGAAAATTGAAATCAAGAGTGGAAAGACAGCGACGTTAAATCGGCAATTGAAATTTGACCGGCTCACGAAGCTTATTGAGTAGAGAACCACTTCGAAAACCCAAAGAGCTGTGCAAGAAGCGACTGAAACAGCACAACCTGTAAAAACGCTTCTCTTGTTGACCTCATGCTCTTATAGCGATAGGCTTTACTGCTTGCATTAATCCAGGCTGCGGAGGAACGTTCCCTATGTGCCGAAGAACCGCTGTCTTGTTGTCATTGATTCTCACCTTTGCGCTCTCGACCGCCACCAGTCCCGTGCTGGCGCAAGGCGATAAAAAAGAAGAGCCACAACCCACCAAATTCAAAGTCGGCGACACTGCGCCCGACTTCACGCTGAAAAATCAGGACGGCAAAGACGTGAAGCTGAGCGACTATCGCGGCAAGAAGAGTGTCGCGCTGGCGTTTTACGTGTTTGCCTTCACCGGTGGTTGAACGAAAGAGATGAAGGCTTTCCAGCAGAACCTCGAAAAGCTGGAAGCCGCAGACACCCAGGTCCTGGGTGTGAGCATGGATAGCCCCTTCAGCAACCGTGCGTGGGCGGAAAAGATTGGCGTCACCTTCCCGCTGCTGAGCGACTGGGGCGGCGACGTGACCAAGGAGTACGGACTCTTCGTTCCGGAATACAAAGCCGCGCGCCGCGCCACGTTCCTGATTAATAAGGACGGCAAAATCGAAAACATTCAGGTGGACCGCGACGCCGTGGATCCCAGCAAGACCGTGGAGATCTGCGAGCGCAAGAAGCTGAAAGGCTGATGACGGCCACCGCGGAATCGCTCACCCGCCGCGAAGTTTCTTCCCGGCGGGTGCTTTTTTTGTTGTCGCTGACCGAGCTGCTGGCGATGTCGCTGTGGTTCACGGGAACCGCTGTTCTGCCGCAGATCAGCGCGATGTGGCACTCCGGGCTGGCGCTCGGCTCATGGCTGACCATCGCGGTTCAGATCGGATTCTCTCTTGGCGCGATCACTTTCGCGCTCTTCAATATTCCTGACGTTTTCAGCCCCATCAAAGTGCTGGTGGTCTCTGCGATTGCCGCCGCTGCAGCCAACGCTGGATTCGTTCTGCTGGTCGTGCATCCTGCGCCTGCAATCCTGCTGCGCGGACTCACCGGATTTTTTCTTGCCGGCGTTTATCCCGTCGGGATGAAAATCATCGCCGGCTGGTTCCAGCGCGGACGCGGCCTGGCGCTGGGCATCATGATTGGCGCGCTGACGGTTGGCTCGGCCGTGCCGCACGCAGTGAACTCTCTTGGCGGCGTTGGCTGGCGCGGCGTTGTTCTGTTGGGCAGCGCGATGGCCGTTCTCGGAGGTTTGATCGTTGCTGCTGCAGTGCGCGAAGGGCCTTATGCCATGCCGCAGTCTCGGCTCGATGTGAAGCAGGTGCTGGAGCTTGGACGCAACCGCCGCCTGCGCCTGGCCAACTTCGGCTATCTCGGACACATGTGGGAGCTTTACAGCATGTGGGGCTGGATCGCTGTGGTGCTGGCGCAGTCGAGTGGCTGGGCGAAATCACAGTACGAAACCGTTGCCGCGCTTGCCATCGCGATCGGCGCTGTCGGATGCGTGTGGGCCGGACGCTCCAGCGATCGTCTGCAAGACCAGCCTGAGTCGGCGCGCGTGAGCCAGCGCGCCCGAGTCACCATCATTGCCATGTCCGCGAGCGCCGCCTGCTGCGTGATTGCCGCATTGGTGTTCCGTCACATTGAAATCCTGGTGCCGCTGGCGCTGGTGTGGGGAATCGCGGTAATCGCCGACTCCGCGCAGTTCTCCACCATCATCAGCGAAGTCTCGGACAAGAGCTACGTCGGCACCGCTCTCACCTGTCAGGTTGCGCTGGGCTTTCTGCTGACAGCTTTCGCCATCCGAGCAACTGCCGCCATTGCCTCTCACGCCGGCTGGCCGTGGGCGCTGGCCAGCATGGCCATTGGCCCGCTGCTGGGGATATGGGCGATGACGGGCTTGATGAGAAGAAATTCTGCCAACATCTGACCACCTTGAATTTGGTACAACGGGCAAGTACGTCTAGAGATCCAATGTCACCTTCGCCCAATCAGATGGTGGCTGAAAAGGTTCGTCCCATCGGCGTTTCGCTGACCTCTCTGTTCTTCCTCTTTGGTGTTGTTGCCTCAGGTCTTTCGTTCCTGATGCTGCTCTTCCCCGGCACTCCGCTGGACGTACTCTGGCATTTGAATCCGCGCGCGCGCGAAAGCTTTTTAGGAATGGGGAGCACCGCAGTGTTGCTGATGTTTGCGGTATGTGCTGCCTGCGCGGTTGCCGCCGTGGGATTGTGGCGATGCAGACGCTGGGGCTACTGGACGGCTGTTTCCATGCTCGCCATAAACCTGATTGGAGACACAATCAACGCCTTCCTGCTCCAGGACTGGCGAACGCTCATCGGGCTACCCATTGCCGGCCTGATGATTGGATATCTTCTACGACAGCGAAGCATCTTCGGTTCCTGACAAAAAAGTCAATTTGCTTCCTTGTTTGCTGTTTTCGGCTTGTCAGATGCATTCGTGACGGAAGCTGCGCGCTTTGAAATTGCGTCGGTTTGACTCTGCAAAAATTCGATCAGAGACTTCACGCCCTCAGGTCCAAGCCGCAAGTTGGGCATTTGCACTTGCTTGTATTTAGCAAAAAGTGCGGTTGCAATCGGATCATTTTCCGCCAGCACTTGATCCGGTGCGGTGATAAACCGCGTCAACCAGTCATGATCGCGCTGGTTGGTCACGCCCAGCAGATCCGGCCCGATCTTGTCACCATGGCCAATCGTATGGCACGCGGCGCAGCGGGTGCCGAAAAGATAAGGACCGCTTCTGAGATCGATCTTCGGCGCTTCAGCGTAACTTGGACTGGGATCCTGCGGTGTCCTGTAGTTGTCCATGAACTGGCCGATCATCACCGAGAGAAAGTGCGGATCGTCCAGCGCGGAGTTATTCATCCATTGACCGGACGGCACGTTGCCCAGAAGCAGCCCAGGGGTATGGCCATCGCGATTGGACGAGTCGGGGTCGGAGTACAGTCCCAGCTTTTTGCTGATCAGGTCAATGTCTGCCGGCTTGCCGGTGAGGAACAGCCACCCGGGACCGGCGTGATATTTCTCCGCATAGGCCTTGAGCACTTCTGGTGTATCGCGTTTGGGATCGAGCGTGATGGAATAAAAAAAGATATCCTTGCCGACTCGGTTGCCCAAAATCCTTTGCACTTCTGCCAGGCGGGCCGTTTCCAGCGGGCAGGAGTCCACACAGTGGGTGTAGATCATGTCAATGGCAACGATCTTGCCCTTCAGCAGGTCGTCATAAAAATGGACCGTCTTTCCGTCCTGCGTGGTCAGCTCCACATCAGGGAAGTAGTCGGCGCCCCAGCGTGGCGGCGCCGCAATCGCCCGCTGAACAGAAGAGCCCCCGATCGCCGCAAGAACCGCTAATACTGAAATCGTTTTAAGCCAAAATCGCATACTGCCTGCTCCTGGTCGGTAGATGGATCACGAGTAAGAGGAACAGCGGTCCGCTCCGCTCTGCCCGCTAGGCGGACCGCTGGTAAGGAGACACAGTTCTCGCCTGGAGACTGTGCTCAGAATGCAGTGGGAAGCGTGTTGTCCGGGTCCTCGTAGGTCACGCCTGTCGGCTTGGGAATCGGAGTGGGAAGCGCTTTCAGGAACGCGCCTCCGGCATTGTCAATTTCCCAGCGCAAGAGCATGGCGTTGTCTTCGTGGACGGTGTTGTGGCAGTGCTCCATGAACATCCCGCCAAAGTCGCGGAACTGCATGGTGAGAGTTACGCTGCCGCCTGGACGAAGCCGGTACACGTCCTTGCGCCCTTTCTCCCACGAGGGCACGTTGCTCGCTTGTCCATTCCGCGCCAGGACTTGGCCTTCTTCAAAGTGGATGTGGATGGGATGGTCCCAGCCGCCGCCGCCGTTTTGCAGCGTCCAGATCTCGCGTGTGCCATACTTCGGCGCCGCTGAGATCCGGCCGTAGTCGGCGTTGAGCACCGCTCCCTGCTTGTCGGTCTTGATCCCCCACGGCCCAAAGAACGTCGAGACGGGATCATTGGTGTCCTGGCTGCCGCCGCTTCCGAACTCAAACGTCCGTTCCCGTGTTACAGGAATGTGGGAGAGATCGGGGTTGGGAATCATAGTAGCCGGCACCTGGCTGACATCGGGAGTCACCGGGTCCCGCACGACGCGGAATTCCAGGAACTTGCCCACGCACGGATCCTGCGAATCGCCGGACAGGGCTTGGGAAAGAGTTAGGTCAGCGGACGGCTTCTTCCCGTTCTGATGCTCGCAGAGATTCACCATCCAGACCTTGTCGCCAATCCGGTAGCGCGAGAAATCAATGACAACATCGTAACGCTCCGCGATGCCTTGTTCGTCCAGTTCCGTCAGGAGAACGGGGCTTGGCATCAGGTTGCCGTCGTTGGCGATGAAGATCATCGGCGATCCATCGCTCAATGCGACTTTGAAGAAGCGAGAAACAGCGCCGTTCAAAATACGGAACCGATACTTGCGCCGCTCTACTTCAAAGTACGGCTTATAGACCAGGTTCACGGTCATTGCGTCGCCCAGGAACCCGTCAAAGTCGAAGATATCGAAGTAGAGTTGCCCATCCTGGTCCCATGCCTTGTCGGCCAGCATCAGATTGATGTCGTACTCCTGATTGCCCCACGATTTTGCCGTTCCGCTGGGCAGGCGCAGGTTTACGCCATCATCCAATTCCTCATTGCCACGATCGAGTGCGCTGTAGATGTTGAACATGCCGGCCATGCCCTTGTAGACGTTCTGGGAAGTAAAGCTGAACATGTGATCGTGGAACCAGTGCGTGCTCATGGTTTCATGCCAGTCGCCGGCGATCTTGTTGATGCCGCCATTGTCGGCAGGACCACCGGCTTTGGGGTCGGTGGCGTCAGTATTAATGGAGTTGCGCCCGGCGAGTACGATTGGGTAGTGATAGTCATAGAACTGTCCGGGAAAGAAGTAGGCCCCGGTGAATCCATCGTTTTCTGCGCCGTGGTGGCCGTTGTGCTCGTGCGTAGTGATCGTATGGATTCCGAAGCCGCCATTCTGCGCCTTCGAGACCGGCAGTTTGTTGTGCAAGCGAAAGAGGACGGGGTCTCCGTACCGGACCTGCATCAGCTTCGGCGGGAAAGTTCCATTGTAGGTCCAAAATGCCAGCGGGTTCTGGTCCGGCAAATCCGGATGGAAGCGCGGATTGAAAGGCGCTGTGGGATCAATGCCGGAGTTGAAGTTGGAAGTTACGCCAGGGTTATAAACCGAGTTGACCTTGGCGCCCTCCATCGTGGCTTCAATGGCGACGTTGGGCGGCAGAAGATTGAATTGCTGGTGGGCCCACACGGGTCCTGGAGGACGTCCCTCGATTGGACCCGTAGTACCTGCCGGAAACCCGTATCCAGGATCGAGCAACTGCTGTGTCTGGTTTGCCTCCGCCTGCGGCAAAGGACTCAATGATGCGACCGGTTTGCGCGCGAGAACATCAAATCGCGGAATAGGTTGGGTAAAGGCTTGCACCCCGAACAACGGGCTGGGCGCCGCGCCGGTTGGAATGCCACTACTGCCGCTTCCTCCGCTGCCACTTCCACCGCCATCTCCGCTCCCGCCACCATCTTTGGCATAGGCACTGGCAACGAATGGGTTCAGGCCGTGGATCGGGGCAAGAAGTCCTCCGGTTGTGATCAGTCCCCATTTGACAAGATCGCGGCGCGATACTTGCCCCTGAGAATACGCCTTGACGATTTCAGCCCGGTTCTTGCGTGCATTTTCCGCTTCCTTCAGCCGCGCTTTGGAAGCATTTCTTGGTAAGAAAAAGCCATCTTCTGAATGACTCATAGCTGCGCTCCTTAGAGTTTCTGTGTCGAAAGGATTCAGGTGTTCAGTTGTTTGCTACGTCCCCTCGGCAAGTCGCGGATAATATGTCGCGACGGGACATATAAACTGCTTAATATGTTAGGAAGGCATAAGGCATGAAAAGATTAGAAACACATTAAAAACTATAATGTCGCCAAGCGATGGAGTTAGGGTCTCGCGGGAAGCAGCACAGCGTGGAGTTGAATTGGGCTTCCTCACTCTGTGATCGAATCATATTGCTTCGATCTTCTCGGCTCTTTTGGGGAAGATTTCTTCAACCGGCTCTTCATCAGCCTCTCCAGCGAATCAAACAGGATGGGGCTGATGCTGCCGAGTTCATTGCGCGAGGCGTTGGCCTGCTGGCGCAGTACCAGATCGCCCTGGCGGGTGATGGCTAGAGTGACCTGCCGGCGATCATAGTTGGACTGGCTGCGCCGAATAAGCCCGCGCTTCTCACAACGATTGATGAGGCCCACCATGCTGTTGTGATTCATCTGCATGCGCTCCGCCAATGCTGACACCGTTGGTTCTTTCCCTTTGGGCAGTCCTTTGATTGCAAGCAGCAACTGGTACTGTTGCGGATGATGACCGTTGGCTCTCGCCTCTTCTTCCATATAACGAAGATATCTGCGAAGCTGATAGCGAAACTCAGCCAGAGCAACGTACTCTGCCGGCGCAAGCGGCTTGAGTTGATCGTGATTCGGCATTTCTTTCCTCTTGATGTCTCGCGTTCTTTGCTCGAAGCCGTCAATTACCACGTGAAGAAGTTTTTCAAGTATAACCATCGCTCATGTTCCGTGGTCGTGAGCTTGGCGCCTTTCCCGGCCTCACTTTCCCGGGAGCCGTGCTTCGCTGCCTCACAATTGCGATAATTCTTAATGCGACATCGTGTGGCATTAGCCTTCGCTATCAGAGAGGTCTATGAAGCCCGATTTCCGCTGACCAAGTTTCTATGGATAAACAACTGCATCTCCGCTGCTCGACTTGTGGCCGGGAATTGACCGAGGGTGGGAGGTGTGATCGTTGCGATCGCAAAGCGGCACTTCGTTTCATCCGCAGGGAACTGGTGCTCCTCGTTATGCTCTCGATCTTTGCAGTGCTGGCATACATCGGCACGCGTCAATTCGCCCGGAGCAACCGCGCAATCGAGGCGCATCTCGCCGCTGTCTGGTACCAGAAGGGGCAACACGCTCTCCTTCGAAGAGATTGGAGCACTGCGGTCTCGTCATTCAGAAAGGCCACTGTCAACGACCACAGCAATCGAATCTATGCGCGTGCCTTGGCGGACGCTTTGCGGCGTGACGGGCGGGATCCGGAAGCGCGGACCCTACTGCTCGAACTACGAGAGCTCTCTCCGGAAGATCCGATCATCAATCTGGATCTGGCACGTATCGAGGCCAAGGAAAACAATGTAGCTGAGGCGGTTGGCTATTACCATAACGCCCTTTATGGCATCTGGACCGGAGAGGATGTTGACTTGCAGCGTCAGGCAATCCGCCGCGAGTTAATCCGATTCCTTATCGCACAAAGTAAGTATGATCAAGCTCTGGCAGAGATTGTCGCTTTGGCGGCGCATCTGCCGGATACCGTAGGCACGCAGGTGGAATTGGGCCAATGGTTCCTCCGCGCAGGCGATGCCACGCGTTCGGCTGAGCACTTCACCCGCGCGCTGCAACAACAGCCCCGGAAACAGGATGCGCTCAGAGGCGCTGGAGAAGCATTTTTCAAGACAGGTGATTATTTGAGTGCCCGGCGCGCTCTTCTCACAGTGCACCAGCGTGACTCGAGCGCGCAAGCTATGCTCGACATCGCAACCAGAGTTGTTTCCGCCGACCCCTTGGAGCGTCACCTCTCCGAGTCGGAACGCAATCGCCGCATCATCTCTGATTTGAGCGCCGCTATCTCAGGACTGCAGGCATGCACTGCCAAACAAACCACTCTCCAGCAAAAGCAGACTTTGCAGTCGTTGCAGCCCAAGCTCGACGAAATGAGATCCTCATTATCAGAAAAAAATCTGAAACGCAATCCCGATCTGGTGTTCAACACTCTGGACTTGATTTATGAAACCCTTTCAGCGATTTCTAAATCGTGCGGAGATCTTCACGGAACCGACCTGGCGCTCTTTCTTGTCGCACAAAAGAGCCGCAGGAGTGAGCAGTGACGGGCGCTGTTTTACAGCAACTACGAACACGTGAGAACCAGTTGTTCCTGTTCGCTACCGTCATTCTCGGGGTTCTAGCGGGATTGGCCGCGGTCCTGTTTACCCTGTCAATTGAGCGTACGACCTACGTACTCTTCGGTGTTGCCCCGTCTGCGTATCGCCTCCTGCTGGTACCCGCGCTGGTCGGGTTGCTCACGGGAGTACTGCTGGCCAAATTTTTTCCGAACGCACGAGGAAGCGGCGTGCCGCAGACGGAGGTTGCATTCCACCTGTCCAAGGGCATCATTCCTTCAAGGGTGCCTATCGGAAAATTCATTACCGGAGTACTTTGCGTGGGTTCGGGCCATTCCATGGGACGCGAGGGACCTTCCGTTCAGATTGGAGCTGGAATCGCCTCTATCGTGGGTCAGTGGCTGCGATTACCGCCGGATCGGATTCAGCAACTGGTTCCGGTAGCTGCTGCTGCGGCCCTTTCCGCTGCGTTCAACACGCCCGTAGCGGCTGTCCTATTTGCTCTCGAAGAGATTATCGGCGACCTTAATGCAGGCGTAATAGGACCCGCAGTCATCGCTTCTGTTACTGCGGTGATCGTGGAACGCTCCATCCTTGGAAGCCAGCCTCTTTTTCGCGTACCTCAATATCACTTGGTCAGCCCAGGAGAGCTTGCAGGATACGCCCTGCTTGGAATCCTTGGAGGAATTGTCTCTCTTGCATTTTGCAAAGGGCTGTTGTTCACGCGGTCTCTGTTTTTCCGGATGCCCAAAACGACAGTAGTCCTTCAGCCGGCAATCGGTGGCGCTTTGATCGGAGTGATTCTCATTGGTTTTCCTCAAGTCATGGGTGTGGGTTATGAGTATGTAGACCAGGCGCTGAACGGAGGCCTGGTGTTAAAGACCATGGCTCTGCTCTGTGCAGCCAAGCTGGTGGCAACGATAATCTCTTATGCCTCGGGAAATTCCGGCGGGATCTTCGCGCCAAGCCTATTTCTCGGAGCTATGGCGGGGGGAACTGTCGGGAGCATTGTTCATCGTCTTGCTCCTCTTTCGACGGGAGATCCTGGAGCTTACGCTCTGGTCGGAATGGGAGCAGTGTTTGCTGGCATTATTCGAGCGCCGATGACCTCAGTTTTCATGATCTTTGAGCTGACACAGGATTATCAGATTCTCGTGCCGCTGATGGTTTCCAACCTCCTGAGTTTCCTGATTTCGAAATATTACCAACCCATGCCGATTTACAGGGCACTACTGGAGCAGGACCTCATCACTTTGCCAGATCCAGAAATCCGCGTGCGGAGCAGTTCAGCACGCGCTAAGGATTTGATGTCCCCCAACATTGTATGTATCTCTCCCGAACTATCGATCGAGGCGGTTAGAAATGCGATCGCCGGAAACGATTCCTTGACTGTCCTGATCGGTAACAACGAATCACCCGTTGGCATCATTGGACGGGCAGAAATTGAAAAAGCGCTACAATCGGGCAAAGGAAAGGAGCCAGTGCGCGTGTTGCAATTGTCCACCAACTTGCCCCATATTTTTCCAGATGATCCAATTGATCTAGCCTTAGAGAGGCTCGCCCATGCTCAAGGGGGGCTCCTGGTACTCAGTCGAACCGGTCACGATGTACAAGGAATCATCACGCGCGAAACGGTAATGAATTTCATCGGCACCGGTTCGTCAATAACATCCTAGGATTGCCCGTTGTCACGCAGGTACCGCAAGAACTGGGCAGCAAGAATGTGCGGCGACATCATAGGCGCGCGGACCTGGCATATGAGTAACCCATGGAAGATGGCTACCCTGATTCAGCCCGAGCACAACAAGACCCACGGACAGTCGATTTGCAAGCTCAACGATCCGATCTTCCAGAGGGCCATACTCCACCATAAAAATCGAGCCCGATGGGAAATGGGACGGGGCACAGTGATTCTCCTGCCAGCGCTCCGAAAAAAATTCTGACGGAGGAAGTTTGAGTGAGAGCCGTTCCTCAGAACCTTCGTCGATTACGTGTACAAAGAGCAAACTCGCATGCAGTTGCTCAGCCATTCTGCATGCATAGTCGGCCGATACCTTGGATCGGACCGTGAAGTCGGTCGCACAGAGAATGGTCCTTGGGACGAAACCGGTCGGGTTCTCATTCGCAGTTTCCGGACCGCTGATCAACAGCGGGCAGTTCGCATGAATCAGAAGTTCGTCTGCTTTGGAGCCGAACAGCAACTTAGCAAGGCCACTTCGCCCGGAACTTCCCAGGACGAGCAGATCAATATCATTCTTTTCGATGAGATTGGAAATGGCCGGCCAAAGAGGGCCTTGTTCGCTGGAAAAACTGAAAGGGACACCGCCGATAATTGCATTCTCCTGGCTTAAGCGATTGATGCCCCGATCAAAGTAACTAGAGGCCTGTCGCGGATCGTTAGCAGGCGAAAACGTCGCTGCAAGCTTTGACTCAGACACGTGTGCGACATAGAGCCTGCTACCAAAATATCGTGCGAAAGTGGCTGCATATTTCAAAGCCGTGTCTGAGACGCACGAAAAATCGCTCGCCAGAAGGATTCTCTCAGGCGGAATCCGACGTTCAGGCTCATTTGCGACGGTTGGACGCATGCCGCACCAAGAACGACACTACGGTTTCATTCTACCGCAACGAGCATCCGTGCTAGAACTTTGCTACCGAATAACTGCGGTCTTCTGCAAAATGCGGACTGATTCTGGGAAAGGTATGTGAGCGGGGCACCCAAGCATAATGGCCGCCGGTCCACGAAACATGGGCACAAAGAAAACTTTGCAATTTTGGCCAAAAACTGTGGTACAACCGTGCAGCTACTCTGGTCTGGAGGAAGCCATGCGAAAAGCCGCGTTCGTTGTGCTTTCCGGATTCCTTGCGGTCAGCCCGCTGCTTGCTCAGACCGTTGTGGAACGCGACATCCATTCCGACCAGCGGCAACTCGAGCAATGCCAGTGGCGGCTGCGCCAGGACCAGAGCCGGTTGCTGTTTGACCGCCAGCATCACGCGCCTCGGCCCCAGATCAGAGACGACCGCGCACGAGTACAGAGCGATAAAGCAGCCATTCGCCTGCTTCGCGCCGATATGCGCCGCGATTTCAACGCACGACGCCGGCGTCATGGCGTTCTCTAGCATGAGTTGCCGGTAGCTTATTCCTGTATTCTTTCGGCACACGCAAATCGCGCTTAACCTCTCTTTACAAATCGTCATTTGTCTTAATCAGAAGACTGGATTTTGAACCCTGATAATTGGAAGTTGGGGCATACCGACTCTCTATCCCAGCCGTCTATCAGTGGTGCGGGCCGGCTTGCGGGAACTTGGCTTACCATAGAGGAAGACTCTCTGCGTTCGGCCTGATCAGAGCGCCAGCGAGAGACAAATAAAAGAATGCGTTTCATCATCACCAACCTAATGTTTTTTTCTTTGCTCCTTGTCGCCGGCTGCGGCCAGAAGCAGCAGACCACCGTCTCCGCCAATGAAGGTCCG
>DATEGH010000179.1:0-2238 GCA_035280185.1 Terriglobales bacterium | reverse complement strand
CAGGAACCTAATAATGGCTGATAAAACCGTCATCTTAAAAATCCGGCGTCAACTCACTCCTACCTCAAAGCCCTACTGGGAAGAATTCTCCGTTCCCTACCGGCCAAACATGAACGTGATTTCCGCGCTCATGGATATTGCCGCCGATCCGGTCACGCGCGACGGCAAGGCCACTACGCCCATCACCTACGACTCCAACTGTCTCGAAGAGGTTTGCGGATCGTGCGCCATGCTGATCAACGGCAAAGCGCGCATGGCGTGCTCGGCGCTAATCGACCAACTGGAGCAACCGATCCGGCTGGAGCCGTTTTCGAAGTTCCCCGTCGTGCGCGACCTCGCGACCGACCGCGGCGTGATCTTCGAAAATCTCAAGGCCGTGAAGGCCTGGGTGCCCATCGACGGCACCTACGATCTGGGCTCCGGGCCCCGCATGACCGCCGTGGACCAGGAAGCAGCCTATCCGCTCTCGCGCTGCATCTCCTGCTGCTGTTGCATGGAGGCCTGCCCGCAGTTCAACGAAGAGACGGGTTTCGTGGGTGCAGCCACGATCTCGCAAGTCAGACTATTTAACACTCATCCGACGGGAAAGGCGCTAAAACGTGAGCGCTTGGCCGCGCTGATGGGCGACGGGGGCATCCAGGAATGCGGCTATGCCCAGAACTGTGTCGAGGTTTGTCCCAAGGACATCCCGCTAACCAAATCCATTTCCGAGGTTGGCGGGCAAGTCATGAAACAGGCACTGGGTGACCTTTTGCGGCGCTGATTTTTGTCATTTTTGCAACAACCGTAAACCAGGGCGCTTCATCCAAAACCAGCCAAGTCGTAGCTGGCAACCCACATAGGCTGGCTATTTGGAGAAGCTCGAAATTGGCCCAAAACCTGCCGTCAACTCAGTTGGGCCATTGTTTATGCGGTTTCAGTAACCGGCACAGTAACCAAGCCGGAGTACCGTGGCGATGAGTACGCCAGTAATGGCTCGCGGGCTGGAACGGGTTGGTGCCCTTGACAGCATCGCTTAGAATAGCGGCACCTCGCCCGGAACAGCTGTAGGAGCGCAAGACATTTCGTGAGACGCACTGCCAAACTTCAAATAGCATCGCTCTTGCTGCTCGCCATGGTGTGCGTCGGCATGCCGAACTCGGCGTTTGCCGTACACCACGCGACGCTGCAACATCCGCACCGGCGGCACTTCCGCTGGCTGCGCTGGAATCCCATGTTCCGGCCGTCGCACGAATCGCTTCTTATTCAGAATGCCGAAGTGGACCGGCTGAATCTGCCGCGAATTCAGGATGAGACTGAACTGGAGGCGTTGAAGGCGGACGGTTCCCTGCTGGAGATTCAGGCCGGAGAGGTGTTGCGCTTCGATCCGCGGCTCGATCCGTCGCGGCGATTCTGCCGTCCGTGGACACTCGATTTCGTCAATGATCTGAGCCAGGCCTATTACAACCGCTTCCACCAGCAGATTCAGGTGAACTCGGCGGTACGCACGGTGAAAGTTCAGAGGAAGCTGCGGCGGCATAACCGCAACGCCGCGCCCTGGGACGGCGACACCGCATCGTCGCATCTGGCGGGCGTAACGGTGGATTTGCAACGCCGCGGCATGAGCAAAGAGCAAGTGCGCTGGATGGAGCACTACCTCTTCTACATGAAGGCGCTCAATCTGGTGGAACCGGAAGAAGAACGGCACCAATGGGTCTTCCACATCATGGTCAGCGGGCATTACTCGGAATGGCGCGATACGCAGACCATCGTCCCTGTGGAGCGTCCCGATCAGGACAAGCCGGAGCAGGAAAAGCCGGCGGCCGAAGTGGCCATGGGCGCGGGCGGAAAGTAGCAGCTCAAGGTTACAAGGCTTCAAGTAGCTCCCTCCATTTGAATCCGTTACGATTTCCTTCTCATGATTGTTTTGATGGCTGGACTGCCGGGCACCGGCAAGAGCACTCTTGCGCACGAACTGGCTCGGCGAACATCAGGCCGCGTGTTGAGCAAAGACGAAGTTCGGCATGCACTTTTTTTGCCCATCGAAATCGAATACTCCACCCGCCAGGATGATTTCTGCCTGCAGGTCATGCTGGAAACTGCGGGTTATCTCCTATCGCGGGTTCCGACGCAGAAGATCTTTCTGGACGGGCGTTCGTTTTCGCGGCGATATCAGATCGAAAACGTGCTCGCCGCTGCCGCTTTCCTGCATCAGCCTTGGCGTGTCCTGGAATGCATCTGCTCCAACGAAACAGCGAA
>DATEGH010000178.1:0-7554 GCA_035280185.1 Terriglobales bacterium | reverse complement strand
GCGGGCCACGCTGCGGGCGGTTGAGAGCAGCGTTCCATCGCCGCCGAGAACAAGTACAAAGTTCGGATTCTGATTGATCAGGTCTTCGCGCTCAGCGGGCTCACCCTCAGGCCAGAACTCGCGCGTCACTGCGTCGACGCTGACCGAGTACCCGTGCTGCTGAAGCCATTGCGCGGCTTCGCGGACTGCTTTCTCCAGTTCCGGTTTTCCCTGCTTCGAAATAATGGAAGCGCGTTTCATCAGAGTATGGCGTGTAGCAGAAATTCGCGGTTGCCTTCCGCGCCCAGGATCGGCGAGTCGATCACGCCTAACTCTCGTCCTCCGAGTTGCGCGACCGCATCCCTCACCTTCTGTACCGCGGCCTGCTGCGCTTGAGCATCGCGCACGATTCCGCGTTTTCCTACCCGCTCGCGGCCGACTTCAAACTGCGGTTTCACCAGCACGACCAATTCACGCTCATCAGGTGCGGGAGAAGCGGCCTGAAGCACTGCCGGGAGGATGAGTGTAACAGAGATGAACGAGACATCAATGGCGATAAAGCTGATAGCGGATGCTACGCCCGCGTTCTGCAACTGCTGCGCGCTGAGATAGCGCGCGTTAGTCCTCTCCAGCAGCTTGACGCGTGGATCGGAACGCAGTCGAACCGCGATCTGCCCGTAACCGGTGTCCACTGCGATCACCTGCGCGGCGCCGTGCTGCAGCATGCAGTCCGTAAATCCGCCGGTGGAAGCCCCAATATCCATGCAGGTCTTTCCTGCGAGATCGATCTTCCAATGATGGAGGGCGCCTTCAAGTTTGAGTCCGCCGCGGCCCACATACTTGAGATCGGTCCCGAGCAGGCGGAGATCGGCGTCCTGCTCAACGGCGGCGCCAGACTTCTCAATTTTTTGTCCGTTCACCAGCACGCGACCGGCAATCACCATGGACTGCGCGCGCTCGCGTGTAGGCGCAAGCCCGCGCTCGACCAGCAACTTGTCAATGCGAAGTTTCACTGTTGCAGCAACGAATTTCTGCGACGATGCAGCGCCGAAAGCGCCAGATGAAATTTTTTCATGAACTTTTAATTTGCGCACCTAAGGGTGTGCAAAGAGAGCAAAGCCGCAGTTTTCGCCTGATTACGCAAGTAACCTAAGAGTTTTCCACATTGTTTTTCACTGTGCTGTTGAAAACCGGGAACAAACATTGGAACCAGAGTTGCGGCAAAGCATGTGTGAGTCCATCTAAGAAAAAAATTACTGCACATGGTTTTTGCTCGGCAGTGTGGAAGCTGTTGCCGTAGAATGATCGTTTTTGCTGCGAGAAAAAGGAATGACCGCTCGCGACCGCGGCCGTCGCACGACTCAAACAATCTTGCACAGCGAACGGCTACAGCAGCTCTACACTGCGTTGCTGCGCTGCCGTATTTCAGCCAAAATCAGTCCAGGCCGAGAAGCTATTTTGGCGGCGGTAAGCCTGGAACTTGGAACGGACGATTATCTGCTGCCGCAAAGAGCCGGCTCGATCGTCACGAGGCTGAAGGGTTCCGCGGTAGCGTCGTCTGGCAAAATCAGTGATGAGTCGCTTAACGATCTAACCCAGCTAACTCTCGCTACCGGAATGGCGCAGGGATTGAAAGGCGGCGCGCGGCCTGGCCTGGTCACGGCACTGGCGAGCGGCAGCGCCGCGGCAGGACGGGAGTTCACGCCTCTTCTCGCTTTCGCCTCTCGAAGCAAACTACCCATCATTTACATGCTGGAAACCGTGGCGCCGCAAAGAACCCAACGCAAGGTCGGGAAGCCACCTCTGCCGGTCATTATTGTGGAAGGGAGTGACCCGGTTGCCATTCTTCGCGTGCTTCAGGAGTGCGCCCGCCGCGCCCGCCAGGGGCATGGGCCGGCTCTCATCCAGTGCAAGCGGCCGACGGCCGATCCTCTGAAATTTCTCGAAGAGTACCTGCGGGAACGAAACTTGTGGGCTAACGAGTGGCGGCGGAAGTTAGAGACGAATATCCGGCTTGACAGTCGTAAGCTCAGGAAAAAGCAAGGCTAAGCATGGGCAGCCAAAGAGCAGGTTGGAACGCCCTTCCCACTTTCCCGTGTTCCCGTCCTGTGTTGAGTGTACCCTGCTCAACATTTAGCATTGACCGAGTTGACAGAACACGGGTGTTCCACTTACAATTAGCACTCGTTGGGAATGAGTGCTAGCAGACCTGCTGGCAGCCCAACAGCCTTAGTAAATCCACTTTTAAGCAAACAATTTGAAAGGAGTCTGCAAATGGCGAAGTTAACTCCACTGGGTGAGCGCGTACTGGTGCGTCGCGTCCAGGAGACGGAAAGCGTTCGTGGCGGAATCATCATTCCCGACACGGCAAAAGAGAAGCCTCAGGAAGGCGTGGTAGTGGCCGTCGGCACGGGCCGTTATGACAAGGGCCAGCACGTTCCTATGACGGTGAAAGAAGGCGACCGGGTGCTGTTCGGCAAATATTCGGGCAGTGACATCAAGATTGATAACGAAGAGTTCCTGATCCTGAAGGAAGAGGAAATTTTCGGCATTCTGACCGGAACCGCCAAGAGCGCGGAAAAGCCGGAAAAAGTGGCCGCCGGAAGGCGGTAGGAATTGAGCAATTAGCAATTAGCAGCTGGCAATTGGCTTGTGTTGTTAATTGCCAAATTGCAACTGCTACCAAGGAAAGTTCAAACGAGTTTTGCCCGCCGATGGGCGGGACCAATTTTGAAGGAGACAAGAAGCAATGGCAAAAATTATTGTGCACGGAGAAGAGTCGCGGCAGTCAATTCTGCGCGGCGTCAATGCTCTGGCCGATGCAGTGAAAGTAACGCTCGGCCCCAAGGGACGCAACGTTGTCATCAACAAGAAATTCGGCTCCCCGGTCATCACCAAAGACGGTGTGACCGTGGCCAAGGAAATCGAACTGGGCGATCACCTGGAGAACATGGGTGCGCAGATGGTGCGCGAAGTCGCCAGCAAGACCAGCGATGTGGCCGGCGACGGCACCACTACCGCAACGGTTCTGGCGCAGGCCATCTATCGTGACGGCGTGAAAACCGTGGCCGCCGGCGCAAACCCGATGGCGCTGAAGCGCGGCATTGAAAAGGCTGTGAACGCAATTTGCGGCGTGCTGGATAAAGAAGGCGTGCGCAGCAAGGGCTATCTGGATTCGCTTTCCAAGCCCGTCAGCGGCGACATGATCGCCCAGGTCGGCACGATTTCAGCCAACAACGACGACACCATCGGCCGCATTATCGCCGAAGCCATGAAGAAAGTCGGCAAGGACGGCGTGATCACGGTGGAAGAGTCCCGCACCATGGAGACTCTGCTCGAAGTGGTGGAAGGCATGCAGTTTGACCGCGGATACCTCTCACCCTACTTCGTCACCGATCCAGAGCGCATGGAAGCCGTCCTGGAAGACGCGCTCATCCTCATCAACGAGAAGAAGATCAGCAGCATGAAAGACCTGCTCCCGATTCTGGAACAGGTGGCCAAGCAGGGACGTCCGTTGGTGATCATCGCGGAAGACGTTGACGGCGAGGCGCTGGCGACTCTGGTGGTGAACAAGCTGCGCGGGACGCTCCAGGTCTGCGCAGTGAAGGCGCCGGGCTTCGGCGACCGCCGCAAGGCCATGCTGCAGGACATCGCGATCCTCACTGGCGGAAAGGCCATCACGGAAGACCTGGGCCTGAAGCTCGAGAACGTGCAGATCAGCGATCTTGGCCGCGCCAAAAAGATCACGATCGACAAGGACAACACGACCATCGTGGAAGGCAAAGGCAAAGGCACGGAAATCGAAGGCCGCGTGCGCGAGATCCGCAGCCAGATGGAAAACACCACCAGCGACTACGACCGCGAGAAGCTGCAGGAGCGGCTGGCGAAGCTGGTAGGCGGCGTTGCGGTGATCAAGGTTGGCGCTGCGACCGAAACCGAAATGAAGGAAAAGAAAGCCCGCGTGGAAGATGCGATGCACGCGACGCGCGCTGCCGTGGAAGAAGGCATCGTGCCGGGAGGCGGAGTCGCCCTGGTGCGCTGCGCTGCCACGCTCGACGAGCTCAAGTTCAAGAATTCTGACGAGCAGACCGGCGTGGAGATCGTGAAGCGCGCGCTGGAAGAGCCGCTGCGCCAGATCGTGAACAACGCCGGCGAGGAAGGCGCGATTGTGGTGGGCAAGATCCGCGAGTCGAAGGAGAATAACTTCGGCTACAACGCCCAGACCAGCAAGTTCGAAGACCTGGTGAAAGCGGGCGTGATCGATCCTACCAAGGTGACGCGTACGGCGCTGCAGAATGCTTCGTCCATCGCGGCCCTGATGCTGACCACCGAAGCGCTCGTCTCCGAGCTGCCGGAAGATAAGAAAGCTCCGGCTGAGCACGGCGGCATGCCTTACGGCGGATAAGCTTCAGGCGAACTTAGGCTCGGCGCTCCAAACCAAAGCCCCGTCCCGCAAGGGATGGGGCTTTTTTATGGATCGGTGCTCGTCGCTGAATTTGTTTTATGAGGGCGTGAGCAAACAAAAACGCACCCGCCGGAGGCGGGTGCGTTAGTTCAAAACAAACCTTGCTCTAGAACTGAAGCTTCAGAGCAAGCTGCAACTGGCGTGCAGAACCAGAATCGCCGGTGGGAAAACGGGTGCTGTTAATGGTAAAGAGCGAGCCAATCTGCTTGGGGGTGCCCGTAACGCGCGACAGGATGCGGCTCGGCTGTCCGTAATTCGGATGGTTTAGAAGGTCGAACGCATCCACGCGGAATTGTACGTTCATTTTTTCAGTAATCTTCGTGTTCTTCACCAGGGAGAGGTCAGCATCCGCAAACCCGGGCCCATAAATAGCGTTTCTGCCCAGGGTCCCTAGCGTCGTGGTAGGAATTTGGAACGTATTGGCAAAAGATGGGTTACCGCTCGCGTCGGTTCCAGTTGGCACAATCCATTGACCGAGTGGGTTGCCGCTCACTGAAATGGATCCGAGTACGATGGGAGTAACCGTGTTCCCGATCCCCGTTATTCCAGAGCCGGGCACGACGATATCAAATGGGTTTCCGGTCTGGGCGCTCACGATGGTAGCAAGTTCCCAGCCGCTAATCGCACGATTTCCTTTGAATGGTAAATCGTAAATCGCATTCACCACGAAACGATGCCGCGCGTCGAAATCGGAATTTCCACGGCCACTGGCGACATCCAAGCTGTCCGGGATTACTATCCCGTTGGCGTTGCGGGAAACATCATCGATGGAATGCGACCATGTGTACGACGTATTGAACTGCAAGTCATGCGACAAGTGTTTGTTTAAGGTAACCCACAAAGCGTTGTAGTTCGAATTTGAAGTGCTATCACGCTCTGTGATTGTGCCCAGAGTTACCGGCTGTGTGGCGGTCGAGGGCAGAATTGGGCTGCTAGCAGAAATCTGGAAGAATGGTACATTCGGCGCAGCGGCAGTGTTGGGTTTACCGAAATTAATGAATTGATTGATATTCCGGTCAATTTCCAAGTGTGTTCCCTTGCTGGCAAAATAGCCCACCATCAGCGCCGTGCTTCGACCGAACTGCTGTTGAACGTTGAGATTCCACGATTGAACGTCAGCATTCCGGAAATCGGGATTAATCATCGCCGGAGAGATCGTTGACGGTTTTCCGTTAAACGCGCTTGTCAGGGTTGCTATGCTGGAAGTCGTCCTAACGGAGATGGGCAACGCAAAAGGCGGATTCGAACTCAGACCGGTAACAAAGCCGGTTATGGGCTGGTCAACCTGATAAGCATATCCCCCACGCAGGATGGTGTTGCCGTTACGAAACACATCATACGAGAAGCCGACCCGAGGCTGAAAATTCTTCGCATTCTGCGCATACGGTTCGCTGACGGGGATCAGGGAACTCGTGGCTGGGTCAAATGTCGCAAAGCGGTCCAGCGCTTCCGACGGAGTCATATTCCAGGCATATCGCAATCCCAGCTCCAGAGTCAGGTACGGCTTGATCTTAAAGCTGTCCTGGGCAAAAAAGTCCAGAGCTGCCTGGTTTATACGGTTGGCAACATTGCCTACCGTTCTGATTGCCACATCAGGCGTATCGTTCTGGAAACTGGTGAGGCTATTGTAAGTAAGCGAACCTGGATCACTGTTAAAGTTGTTGTTGCGAAAATCACGCCACTCGGTACCGAATTTCCAGGAATGGCGGCCATTGATCCAGCTCACCGTATCCGCCAGGACAAAGGTTGTGTCCCCGCGGCCCTGCGGAAACGCGCGCTCGGCCCCAAACTGGGTTGCATTCAGAAAGTTCAGCACGATAGTGGGCATGAACGTTTCGTTCGGACCCAGGGCGCTTGCCAACCCGAGAGAGCCCGGATCAGTCGTGTTGTTCGGAGTGAAACTAATGAGGATGCGGTTTGCTCCGAGTCTTGCCTCGTTCACTAGCGTGGGACTGAAGATATGGGATTCATTGAGAGTTAACACTTGGCGATGTCCGTCGCGTGTGTCGCCAAACCCGGGAATACTGGTGCCGGCAGCCGCTTCAAAACGGTGATCGCGCTGGTAAACCCAATATCCATGCAAACTATCAACATCGCTGATCTTGTGGTAGATGTCGGCCGTGCCTTGATCAATATCCACCGGAGCGACCCCGGAGCCTAGAAATGCAGGGGCATTATTCAAAGTTCCATTGGCCTGGGGTAACAGGTTCAACAACGCTTTCGCCACGGGACTCGAACCGGCCTGGATCGCAGCGCGGGTTGGGTCATCCAAAACGTTGGCAGCAAAGGGCAATCCTTGGCGTTGCCGCAAGCCCTCATAACTGAGGAAGAAAAACGTCTTATCGTGGATGATCGGTCCACCGAAGTCGCCACCAAATTGATTGCGCTTGAAGGACGCCATCGGATTAGGAACCTGCGCGCCCGTATTGGTGTCAGTCACAGTTTTTGTATTGAAAGCGTTACGCGCATCAAAAAAGTCGTTACGCAGATAATCGTATAGTTCGCCATGGAAATTGTTGGTGCCTGAGCGGGTGGCAATGTTCACGATGGCTCCGGAATTCCGGCCGTACTCAGCGCTGTACGTGGAGTTATCAACCTTGAATTCCGAAACGGTGTTGATGGTCGGCTGGAAGGTGACCTGGTTCTGCACCATGTCATTCAGGTTGATGCCGTTGATCATGAAGTTGACCGCATCCTCGCGGCTGCCGGCGGTATTGAATGCAAAGGAGCCCTGCCCGCGCAGAGGAGCTGTCAAGAACCCATTCTGCGGAGGCGTGACGGTGCCGGGGATGAGCAGCGCGAGATCCACAAAGTGCCGGCCGTTCAGCGGTATGTCTTGCACCGTGCGTTGGTTGATGGTCTGGCCGACCGTGATGGACGTGGCTTCAATGACGGGAGTCGTCGCCTCTACCGTAACCACTTCTTGTGCGGTGGCAACCTTCAAAGAGAAGTTCTGAACGGAGTTCTTGCTCACTTCGAGCAAGACGTTCTTCGCCTGTTGCGCCTGGAAGCCAGTCATCTGGATCTCAACGCTGTAAACTCCTGGCGGCAGGGCTGGAACCTCGTAATACCCGACGGAGTTGGTCCGCGCGGTACGTTCGATTCCAAGA
>DATEGH010000177.1:0-4109 GCA_035280185.1 Terriglobales bacterium | reverse complement strand
GGCTTCTGTCCGCCGTCGGTAAGCTTCAGCAATCAGTTCGTAGATTTCTCCGGCTTTGGCGCGTTCACGGGACGTCAACTCATCGTCACCGGCAACCGCATCGTCGTTTTGCCCTCAGGACAGGGCCGCATCTTCTCTCTCGTTCCGGGCTCTGCGCCTGCTGCGGTTTCCATCGCCGCCGGCGCAACTGATCCGCTGAGCGGCGGTCTCACGCTGGACGGCAACACGCTCTGGATAGGCATGGGCAGCGATCACTCGCTCCATCGCATTGACCTGACCAGCGGGACCGACAGTCTCCAGCTTCAGCCCAATGTGAACGCCGCCAACTCAACTCCGGACATTGTCGCAGTACGACCGAAATAGGAAGCATTTTCTAAAGGGATGCAGCTTATTCCTTGAGCAGCCGCTTGGCCCGAACCTGCTCTGCTTTAGAATGGGTGCGCCCTATGAAAAGGATTTTTCTCTTTGCAGCGCTGACTGCAGCGAGTCTCAGTGCACAGCAACTTCCCCCCGCACCCAATTCGCATCTGGTTGACATCAATTCCAAGCCGGGCTTTTTCAACGAACCTGCAATCGCCATCAATCTTGCCAACCCGCAGCAACTCGTGGTGGCATGGCAGGTCAATGCCAGCGCAGCATGGTCAGCCGACGGCGGGCAGACCTGGACCACCGCCCTAGGCACGGCGCCCAAGGATTACCGCATCTCCGGCGACGTCTCCGTCACCTATGACGCATTTGGTCACGCTCTCCTCTGCTATATCGCTTTCGACAAACTTGGAACCAACAATTATTGGGCGCATAACGCCACGCGCAACGGCATCTTCGTCCGTCGCTCGCTCGATGGCGGAAAAACATGGGAAGCCGACGCATCTACCGTGATCGCGCACGCTTCGCTCCCCGACATTCCATTCGAAGACAAGCCATGGATTGTGGCGGATCCTGACCGCGAGCGCGGCGGCAACATCTATATCGGATGGACGCAGTTCACGCTGAGCGAGACCAACCTCCTTTTCTCCCGCTCCACCGACGACGGGAAGACCTGGTCAAAGCCGATCAAACTCAACGGCAAGCCGGGCCTGCCGCGCGACGACAACGGCGCGCTCGAAGGTTTCCAGGGCGTAGTCGGTCCTGATGGGAAGCTATACACCATTTGGGACGATCGCGACGGCGTCATGATGGCGGTCTCAAACGATGGAGGAAGGAGCTTCAGTAAAGACCGCCGTATCATTGATGCTGGTCCGGGATACTTCGGCATCACGGGTGTCGCTCGCTCCAACGGCTTTCCGCAAATCGGGATCGATCCTCGCCTGCCCAGCCCTGGAGCAAGAGGCAAGCACCGTCGCGACGAAAAGAATCCGGGCGGAAAGCTCTACGTCGCCTGGAGCGACTACACCAACGGCGATGTTGACGCTTTTGTCGCCTCCTCTTCCGACCAGGGCCGCACGTGGAGCACTCCCATCCGTGTGAACAGCGATCCCATCCACGATGGCGCCGATCAATTTTTCGAATGGATGGCGGTAGACCCAACCAGCGGCGCGGTCAACTTGGTTTTTTATGACCGCCGGCCTGATAACCAGCAGACGCGCGTCACCCTGGCCCGCTCCATTGATGGTGGCAAAAAGTTCACCAATTACATGTGGGACGACCAATCCTTTGAGGCCGAAGGCGATTTCCTCGGCGACTATCTCGCGATTACCGCATTCGGCGACAAAGCCTTCGCCGCCTGGGCCCACCAGACCTCGGAAGAAGTAAAAGCTGAACACGGCAGAAGGACGCGAACCGTGCTGCGAGTGGGAACCGCGGATTTCAAATAAATAAGATCAGCGTCCATCTGCGGAAATCTGCGGCAAAAACCTACTTCGCTTTCCACACCGGCTGCCGCTTTTCCATCCACGCTCGAATGCCCTCTCGAGCATCTTCCGTCTGCATCAGCTCTTCGAGATACATCTTCTCCGCCCGCGCCAGGCCTTTGTCGAGATGAATTGAGTCCCAGCCATAAAAAGCTTTTTTGGCATGGGCTAGTGCAGCGGGGCTGAGCTTCGCTAGCCGGTCGACTGTCTCGCGAACTGCGCTTTCCATCTGCTTCTGCGAAACTGCACGATTTGCCAAACCCCATGCTGCTGCATCCTCTCCGGAAAATGTGCGTCCGGTGAAGATCAGCTCAGCCGCTCTTTTCTGGCCAACCAGAGCCGAAAGTGCGGTGCACGCGACGGGCGGATAGCATCCCAGCGTGATTTCCGGAAAGCCCCACTGCGCATCCGGCGTGGTAAAGCAAAGATCGCACATCATGGCCAGCTCCGCCCCGCCGCCCAAGCATGTGCCATGCACCTGGGCAATCGTGATCTTAGGAAGCTTCACTAAAGCCATGAGCACGCCATGAAATTTCTCCAGCATGCTCTGGACCAGCTCGGGCCTGTGTGCGGCCACCTCAACCCCGGCGGAAAATCCGCGCCCGTTCCCGTGTAAAACGACTACAGATATTTCGCGAGCTTCCGAGAGTGCTTGGACGGCTTGCCGCAGCTCGTCCATCATCTGAAGATCAATCACATTGAGCGGAGGGTGCGCCAACGTGAGACTTGCCAATGGCGCTGCTATCTCCAGCACTAGTCGAGCGCTTGTGGTTGGGGATGAAGACATATGATTTATTGAAGTTCCGGATCACCCGATCCACTCGATGATCCGATCACCCGATCTAGGCCGGCTGGTCCATTCGCTTTGCGACCGCGGCGGCGCATGCTTCCACCAAGTCCTGCTCGTCTCTTCCAAACGTCGCCGAAAAGTAACTGTTCACGTCAATTTCGGCCACGACTTTCCCTTTCACAAGAACCGGCGCGACCATTTCTGATTTCACCAGCCCAGACCCGCTGAGATAGCGTGGGTCGGAGCTCACGTCGTTCACCACCACGCTCTTCCCGGTTGATGCCGCCGTCCCGCAAAGCCCCTGGTGCAACGGAATGCGGTCCAAAGGTGTGAAGCTGCCGGTAAATGGGCCAAGCACGAGCACGTCGGGCTCGGTTTTTGAAACCATATAAAATCCGACCCAGTTGAAGCGGGCAATCTCGCCGTGAAGCAGATCGGAAATACTCTGCATCAGCTCTTCGGTGCTCCCGGCAGTACTCCGGGCCTTTTCCGCGCGGGACAACAACTCTTTATACCTGGCACTCACGCGCACACCTTGTTGCCGAAAATCGTACTATAAGGTGCGACGGCTTAGGCAGTCCAGAATCCCTGAGTGTCGTATTCGCGGATCGCCTTGAGTTCGGAGGCAGTGGGTTCAGGTGTGGCTGGCGCACCTTCTGCGATCTCGAGAACCCATCCAGTATTGGATTTGATGTCGTCAACACTAACTCCTGGATGAACCGAAGAGACGAATGCTTCACCGTCATCGCCGAACCGGAACACGCACTTTGTGGTGATCACGGCCGCCGGTCCGCCGCGCGGCAAGCCGACTCTCCTTCTCCATCCTAGGCCATCTCCATTTCCAGGGCTGGTAATGTAGGCCACGCGTTCCGGAAGCCGATGACGCGCGTGTTCCAGCAGAGCGACAAAACGCTGGGCGAGGCTGGCGATGTCGCATGCGCCGCCCGAACCCGGCAGACGAACCATGCCGCTCTTACCCTGCACTTGCGTTGAGTTCAGGTTGCCGTAACGGTCCACCTCCGCCGCTCCCAGAAACCCAAGATGCACTCTACCGGACTGAAGCAGGCTCATCACATCACTCATGGCAAGGCATTGCGTCGCGCCTTTGATATTGGGTGGATCGGCCATGGTGTAGATCAGCTCAGGCGAGGGAGTCGAGCGCACAACGCCGTTCTCGAACAGGCCAACCGCATTAGGCGCATGCGTCTTCTTGGCCACCACGAAAGCGATCAGTGGCAGCCGCATGCCGACAAAAACGACTTCCTTGTCTTTAATCTCGCGCGCCGCCGCCGCGACCATGAGTTCGTTGAGGGTGTAGGAGGACATTGTTCTAAAATCTCGAGCGAAGCGAGAGATCTCTATCGAGCCGAGAAGCTGTACCGGAGCATTATCCGCCTTTATGCATCAGGATCTTCCATTTGCAGAAACCCGCTGAGTCTTTGCAGAAGTAGCGATCCCTCGCTGCGCTC
>DATEGH010000176.1:0-11933 GCA_035280185.1 Terriglobales bacterium | reverse complement strand
AGATACACCAAAGGCATTCCGCAAGGGATGCCTTTTGTGTGCGCATGTGGAAAATTCTTCAGCCAGCATTTAACCTGAACGGCTCCGGAGACAACGAATGCATATCTCACAACGGATCTCCTGCCGTGCTGCCATTCTCTTTCTGCTTGCCTGCTTCAGCCTCAGCGCGGGCGCTGCCGACACGCGTTTCAGAATCACGCTGCCTTCAACCTACAAGCAACCGGTTTCGGGCCGTGTATTCATCGTTATCACCAGGTCCGGCGATCCCGAGCCCCGGTTGCAGGTTGGCTCATGGCGCGAGCGCGTGGAGTTCATGGGCCGCGACGTGGACCTCGCTCCAGGCCAGGCCGCTACTCTTGACGCCGTCACGCTCGGCTTCCCCTTTCGCTCCGTCCGCGAGCTTCCCGCCGGCGACTACTACGTGCAGGCTCTGCTCAACATCTACACGCGTTTTCAGCGTGCCGATGGACGCACCATCTGGGCGCACATGGACCAATGGGAAGGGCAGCAGTTCAACAAATCGCCGGGCAACTTGTACAGCGCGGTCGGACACTTCCATCTCGATCCGCTGGGCGGATACGAAATCCAATTGAGTCTCACGCAGGCGATTCCGCCGGTGCAATTCCCTTCCAACACGCAGTACGTGAAGCACATAAAAATTCAAAGCAAGCTGCTGACTCAGTTCTGGGGACAGCCTATGTTTCTTGGCGCAACCGTGCTGTTGCCGCAAGGCTACGCCGAGCATCCCAACGCGCACTATCCGGTGTTGTATGAGCAAGGGCACTTCAGCCTTCGACCGCCTCTTGGCTTCAGCGAAGAACGCGCCGCCGCCGAAGGTTCGCCGCGAGAGGGCCGCATCTCCGGCCAGGAGTTATACCAGCGCTGGACTTCAAGCAATTTCCCGCGAATGATCGTTGTCACCTTCCAACACCCAACCGTTTTCTTCGACGATTCTTACGCGGTCAACTCCGCCAACGATGGCCCCTATGGTGATGCCATCATGCAGGAGCTGATCCCCTATCTCGAAGAAAACTTCCGCATCATCCGCCAGCCGTACGCGCGCGTTCTCTCCGGCGGCTCCACTGGGGGATGGGAATCGCTGGCGCTTCAGGTGTTTCATCCCGACTTCTTCGGCGGTACATGGACCTTCTATCCCGATCCGGTGGACTTCTCCCGCTATGGCATCGTTGACATCTACACTGACGCCAATGCATTTCTTGCTCCCGGATACGATCCTCCGATTCCCGAGCGGCCGCTGGAGCGCACGGTGGAAGGCCTCACCGATCTCACGGTGCGGCAGATGAGCCAGTTTGAAGATGTTCTGGGCAGCCACGGCAGGTCTGGCCAGCAGCTTGAGGCGTGGGAAGCCGTCTATGGACCTGTCGGAGTTGATGGTTATCCCCGGCCGTTGTGGGACAAGCAAAGCGGCCGCATTGATCCGCAAGTCGCCAACTATATGCGCGAGCATGGCTACGATCTGCGCTATTACCTGGAACAGAACTGGGTGAGAATCGGCCCGCAGCTCGCGGGCAAGATCCATCTCTATTGCGGGGACATGGATAATTTCTATCTCAACCTCGCCGTCTATCGCCTGGAGAACTTCCTGCGCAGCGTGAACAATCCGCCCTACGGCGGATCCTTCGAATACGGGCGGCCCATGAAAGGCCACGGCTGGACCCCGCTCAATCAGGCGGAGTTGCTCAGCACCATCGCAGATTACATCCGCCGGCATGCTCCGCCAGGCGCGGACAATTCCTGGAAATATTGAAGTGAGTTTTCGGGCGCGTTTTAATTGAGATTCAGGTCCGCTTTACTTCACCGTTGTACCGCTCGGATCAAAGTCGAACTTAACCACCACTGTGGTTTCGCTCTTGGCCGGTTCGTATTTCCATTTGCGAACCGCAGCGAGCGAAGCCTGCACCAGAACGGGATTCCCGCCCAGGACTTTCGTCTCTTTCAGGTGGCCATCGGCGGCGACCAGCAATTGCAGGCGCACCGTCCCTTTCATGTTCATCTGACGGGCCAGCTCGGGATATTCCGGCTGGACCATCACTTTGGGATGGCGCTCGGTGTCTTCAGCAGCTTGCAGACTCACGCAAGTCGTCAGCGCGAAGCTGGCGATCATCAGCGCAGCCCAGATTCGGACTCGCCCAGGATAAAGGGGGCGCATAGGCTCATCGGCTCCTTGGTGATGGGTGCCGTACGTTCCCGCAATTCGATCCTTTCAGCGGATGGGCACGTTTGAGCAGATATTAACGATCTCTCAGAATTCGGGCAAAGTACGAAAGTAACTAGAAATGCCCGGTTACCTCTTATTGAGATATTGAGACCATCTTCAAAAATGACGGGAAGAAGTGTCAGGACATGACTTTCAGTTGTGTCGTAAGCCGCTCTCTTGAACCGGACTTTAAGCCCCTGAAAACGTGGCCCGAAGCCCAATCGCGGTTTGGAGCGACGCACCCAAAAGGAAGTCTAGTTTTAAAGGAGAGGCGCTATTCACCCGCCGGCCACTTGTCCCCGGCTCTGGAGATCGGCGGCGGTGCGGCCGCGCATCAGCCAGTATCCTGCGCCCGCGACCACGAACAAAAAACCGGCGCTGGCCATAAAGAGCGGCCGGATTCCCAGCGCATTTGCCAGGTATCCCGAGAGTGCCAATCCCAGCACCTGCGCTACCGCAATCAATGACATGAAGGTGCTGCTCACGCGGCCAACCATTTCCGGCGGAGTCTCCTGCTGCGACATGGTTTGCGCCGGCACCAGCACAAACGAAATGGCAAATCCCATGGTGAACGTGCTGAGCGCGGCCATGATTACGTTCTGGAAGCCTCCCAGCAAGGCTGCGCCGATGCCCAACGCGAAGAGCCCGCCCAGCACAACGTTGGTTCGCGGTGGCACTTTCTCTGAAGCTTCAGTTTTTCCGGTCACGCGGGTCAGCACTTGAGAGCCGGCGATCAGCCCGATTCCCACCATTGAACTGATCACGCCAAACAGAAATGGCCCCGCGCCAAGCGAATCGCGAATGTAGATGGAAATCAGCGGACTGAACGAGCTGAGCACAAACATCGCCACGGCCATGGCCAGAAAAACAAATGCCAGTCCGGCATGGGTGAAGATGAATTTGTTGCCGGCCACAAAGTCCTGCGTGAGCGCCTGCACGGTCTTCTCCGCGTTGGCGCGCGCTGGGCGAAGAATCACCAATGTCGAAATCATCGCCGCCGAGAAAAGAAAACTGATGGTATCCAGCCAGAAGCAGATCCGCTCGCCCATCACCGCGATCAGCGCGCCCGCCGCAAACGGCGAAAACAGCCGCACGATGTAGAACGCCTGTGTGATCATCGCATTGGCCGCGAGCAATCCCTGCATCGGAACTACCGTCCGCAGCGTGACCGACTGCGCCGGCGCAAAGAAGCTGGAAACCGCGCTGAGCAGAGCAAAAATCGCACAAATTTGTCCGATGTCGGTGACGAAGACCAGCAAAGTGATGAGAAACGCGCGCACCAGATCGCTCGCAATCATCACGCGTCTCACGTTCCAGTGGTCCACGAAAACGCCCGCAACCGGGCTGATGACCGCCAGCGGAAGAACGTAAGCAATCGTCACTGCCGTCACCTGGACCGCGGTGCCGTGCAGTTTGAAGGTGATCAGGCTGATCACGCCGAACAGGGCCAGGAAATCGCCAAAGATGCTGACAAACTGCGCCAGCCATATAGTACGGAATGGCTTGTGCTGGAGAATCGTCTTCTGCGTGAATGCCGGCAGAGAGCTGGATTGCGAGGCCATGCCGTAGCTTACCTCATTAAGCCGCTTCCAACTGGTTCGGCGCGCAAAAACTGCTTTTATTGGAAGCTCTAATGCGCTATAACTAAAGACCCTTTGGAATCAAGGGAATACGCGAAGTCCAAAAAGAAGCCTTGGTGTTCAATCGTATCGGCGTTAAAGTATTTTTAATTTAGAAGTAGGAAAGCACCCTTCGAACAATGGCTCCGATCCCAGCAACAGCTTCCCTACTGTTGGTGGTGGCAACCGATGCGGCGTTGCGGCTCCGGTCCGAGTGGCTTGAGCGCGCCGGATATCGGGTGAGCCCTGCCTGCAGTCTCAAGGACGTCGAAACCGCGTGCCACCAGGAAGCCTTCGACATCGTGGTACTGGCAGACGCCGTTGAACCCCGAATGAAACGCGCCATCGGGCTCACCGTGCGTCATTTCTTTCCCGACGCTCCCATTCTCCAGATGGGCCGCATCCGCCCCGATATTGAGGGCGATTGCTTCGTCACGGGCGATTCACGCGAAGACCTGCTGCATTCGGTCTTGCGCATCCTGCGCAAGGATGACATCCGCCCCGCTGCCGTCTAATTCTGGTTGGCGCTCACCTGTTGACCGCTGCCGGTCCCAATGGCATCGCCTGAAAGCACCAGTTCCACGCGACGGTTCTGCTGCCGTCCTTCCGGAGTATCGTTGCTTGCCACCGGCTGCGTCTTGCCGAAACCATGAGCTACGATCGCATCCTGCGGAACACCCTGTTCGACAAAGTAGTTGCGCACGGCCTCAGCGCGGTGCTGGGAAAGCTGCATGTTGTAGTCGTCGCCGCCCACGCTATCGGTGTGGCCTTCCACGTCGAGGTGCAGGCCGGGATGGGCCAATACGATTCCGGAAACCTTTGCCAGGCGCTCACGCGCGCCGGGGAGAAGCTCATAGCTGCCCGTCTTGAACAGGACGTCTGACATGTTGGCGATGAGCCCGCGAGCGGTATCGCGCGTTGCGAGAACCGCATTGAGCTGCTGCAGGAGCTGCGCCCGAAGATCGGCTTTTTCCTTCTCCGCCTGCTGGCGTAGACGGTCCGCCTCATCGGCAGCTTTGCGAGCTTTGTCTGCTTCGGCCGCAAGCTGTTGTTGCTGAGCTTCCGCCTGCGCTTTGGCTGCTTCGGCTTCCTGCTTGGCCTGCAAAGCTTCCGCTTTCAGTCGCTCGGCTTCGGCTTTGGCGGCTTCAGCCTGGGCGCGCGCGTCTTCCGCTTGCTGGCGGGCGGCTTCGGCATCGGCACGGCGTTGTGCTTCGGCGGCGGCATCGGCTTGGGCTTGTGCTGCGCGCTGCTCCGCGGCTTTCTTGTCGGCAGCGGCCTGGGCCTGCGCATCTTCTTCAGCTTTCTGCTTTACGGACATCACGCGCGCTTCTTCAGCAGTGTTGACGGTCTCTCGGGCCAGGCTCTCGATGGTGGTTTTATCGCGCTTCTGCACGTAGGCTTCTTCCGCCTGCCGAAGCTCCGTGTCTGCCTTTGCGATGATGGAGCCGGCGTATTTATCGGATGCGGCGATATGAGCAATGCGGACGGCATTGCGGGCCTCGAACAGCGCGCGCGGAGTTTTGCGGTCAATGCCGAAGATGGCGTCTTGAATATGCGTGTTGGTGGAGGAGTACGTTCCCCGCCCCAGCAGTTCATATCGCGCTTCGATATTTTCCTGGCGCGAACCTGCCGGAATCACGTTTTCCATCACCACCATGTTGCCCGGCTGGTTCACCGCAAAATACGGCTCTGCGGTCACGATCAGCCCGAACGTCTGCATTTCCGTATAGGCTTTCACGTGGCTGTTGTTGTGGTCGATCACCAACTCTCCCAGGTTGACGGCGCGTCCTTCCGGAGAAACCGCCCAGAGCACCAGGCTCAGGTATTCGAGCCCGAACTTCGTCGGGTCATCGAGACTCTCGAAGTGAGCGTCAATCTCGACGCTGCTCTTCTTGCCCGTGACTTTGGCTTCGCCGGAAGCGTTGCTCATCAGCTCCGTGCCATGAAGGTCCACTTTGATGGTGTCGCCCCGCAGGCGATAATTCACCGCCTTAATGGTGCGGAAAACATTGTTCGCCGGCTGCTGGGCCGCGGCGAACGAGGCACTGAAACACAAAAACGCGAAGATCGCGAGGCACTTCTTCATGGCTACCTCAATCCAGGGTAAGTTGGGTGTTCTCGTGAAGTACTTTATGTTCAGGGCAAGGGCGGAGAAAAGAGCACTTAGTACAGGGAGTCAATAGAACTTTCGTGTGGAAGGATGGACGGCAGAATTCTTGTCCGCTAGTCGCCGCAACCGGAAGTGCCAACCGTAAAATGCCCCGATCCGCTTTGCGAGATCACGCTGATGTCCCCCAATTGTCCGGAGGAGAATCCGCAACGGCCGGAGAATCCGCTGGAGATGGGATTGGCCGCCAGCGTGTAACTTATAGAAGGCGTCTTGCCGTCGCCGCTGATTTCAAAGACGTAGCCGCTCTTCACTCCGCTGGTAAGAGCTTCATCGCGAACCAGGCACGAATTGTGAGGGCCGGTGTTTTCGCAGTCGCTGCCGTTCGCGCCCAGCCAGGCCAGGCTGGGAGAATATCCGACTTCCGGATACAGGATGGAATACATCGTCTGCGCCGTTTGAACCGCCTTCATCGAGGAAACTGCCGCAGCTTCATTCGCTCGCATCCGCGCATGTAAAAGGCTGGGAACCGCAATGGCCGTGATGACAAGAACGATCATCACAACCACCATCAATTCCACCAGGGAGAAGCCAGCCACTCCTCTACCAGCGCGTTTTTCGCAAGCTGAAGGCATAGAACAAAAGTAACAATCGGGAGGACTAGAATACCTTAGAACTCCTGATTTTCACCTGATTTATTTTGCCGAAGCAGCCTCTTTAGAAGGACAAAGAGTCGCCAAACGAGCCTGTTGTTTCTAAGAAGTGACTCAATAGCGCGGAGAGCTTCTAGTTGGGGTACAGCCTAAGTTTTGAAGGCAAAACATGGAGCTTACCAAACATTATGCGCCCTAGGCGGCCGAAAGATCATTCGCCGTGGCTGCCACCCGTCCCGCAAGATGGGCCGGTGGCACAGCCGGGAGAACTTCGTTCTCTGCCGCAACCGCAAGCGGGAGAAAAACCCTGAAGCAGGTGCCATGATGCTCAGTCCCATTGCTACTGCGCACCCGCGTATGGCCCCCGTGCTTCTGCACAATTCCCTGGCTCACCCACAAGCCGAGACCCGTACCCTTTTGTTCTTTTGTGGTAAAGAACGGTTCAAAAATCCTTGACAGGTTTTCTTTCGGGATTCCTGCACCATTGTCCGCCACCGTAATCTGGACGCCTTCGGTCTGTCGCCCATCATGCCCGCGACGGACTCGCACGGAAAGCTTCCCGCCTTCTGGAAGCGCCTCCACTGCGTTGAGGACGAGATTAGAAAAGAGCTGCCGCAGTTCCGCAGGAAACCCCGCGAGGCTGGCCACAGCCGAGTACGTCTTCGTCAGCACGATCTTGCGGCTCTCGATCTTCGATCCAAACGCTCCTAGCACGTCCTCCATAAGTTCGGGAATTGACGTCACAACCGGCGATGAGATCTGCCGATAGAAGCCGAGAGTCTGCCGGGTGATGTGGACGACCCGTGCCAACTCCGTTTCAGCAGTCCTTACATATTCCAGCGCCTCCGGAGCCATAGTGGGGTTGGTCCGCAAAATGTAGAGCGCGTTGGTGACGGCCGCCAGCGGATTGTTGATTTCATGGGCAATACTGGCCGCCAGCCGGCCTGTTGCAGCCAGCTTTTCCGAATCGCGCAGCGCTTCTTCAGCCAGCTTGCGTGACGTGACATCAATGGCCACTCCGAGCATGCGGACCGGCGTCCCCCCGATCAAAATGGCCCTGCCGCGCGCCTCCAGCCAATGGACGCTGCGGTCGGGATAAAGCGCACGATACTGCACTTCATATTCGCCATTGCGTGCCATCGCTTGGGTGATCGCCCGGTGCACCTGCGTGCGATCTTCAGGATGGATCGCTTCCATCCATGTCTCGTAGCGGCCGTCGAATGTTTCAGCCGTAAAACCGTGCAGGCGTCGAATCTGATCAGACCAGGCCAGCGCGCCGGTTTGCAGGTCCCACTCCCAGACGCCGATGCCGACGTACTGCTGCGCCAACTCCATCGCTTCCTTGCTGCGCTCCAGAGCTTCCTGCGCGCGCTTGGTCTCCGCGATCTGCTCTTGCGCTTCGCGATACAGTCGCACGTTGTCCACTGCCACTGATGCCATATGAGCAAGCTGCACAAGAATCGCTTCATCGTCGGCAGAGAAGTCCCCGGTGAGCTTCTGCGAGAGCTGGATCAATCCCAGGTTGCGTCCGTCGCGCGTCACCAGCGGCGCTGCCAGCCAGCCGTGCTTGGCAGCCGCAGGTGTCTTGATCATGTTGCGTAGTGGCTCACTGCCCCGGGAACCCGGGGCGATTCGCAATGGAGTATTCAGGCTGCATGCCAGCATGAACACTTCCCCGCTCTCTTCCGGGAAACCGAATGCCTGCTCACCCTGAGCGGCGGAAGAGCAGGTAATTCCCTGGTTCCACACGCCCTTGGGAAGCAGTGTTGTAAACGCATAGCGCGCGCCGATGATGCTGCGGGCCTGGTCGGTGATGGTTTGCAACAGCGAATCGAGCGCCAGAGCGGAGTTGATCTGGACGGAGGCTTCCGCCAGCGAACGAAGCACCGCGCTGCGGCGTTGCTCCGCCGCGAGTGTATCCAGAGAATCGCGATACAGCCGCGCGTTATCCAAAGCGTTTGCCGCCTGGCGCGCATAGAGCTCCACCAGCCGCGACTGGCGATCGCTCGGCGAGTGAGGATTGCGAAAGAAGCTGGCCACCACTCCAAGAGGCTCGCCTTTGGCATTCACAATTGGAATGCTGAAGACGGAGCGGAAGCCGATGCGTTGCGCCGCATCGAGGAACGGAAAGTCCAGCGGATGCTTGCCAATATCTTCCAGCAGAACCCGCCGCTCGGGCGAGAAGAATGCCGAGGTGATCTCGCCGAACAGCTTGATCTGCTCCGAAGTGAATCCAGTGTAGGCTTCCACTCGCAGTTGCTTGCTGCTGCGTTGAGGCAGCACCAGAAGCATGGCGAGGTCGGTTTTCTGCAGTGAAGCCACGGACGTGAGCACGTCATTCAGCAGGCGTTGCAATTCCAGGCTGCTGGAAAGCCGAACGCTGAGTTCATGAAAGCGTTTCAGGTCAGTGCGTTGAGATTCCAGTTCGTCACGCAGGCGCGCCAAGTCTGATATTAGTCTGCCGGCCAGCTTCTCCGCCGCCCACCACTTCTGGCGCGCATAACCCACGATCAACGCCACCGCCACCAGCAGCACCACCCAGAGCTCCAGGTTGTTTCGCGAAGTCTCTGGCTGATACAGATAGACGAATCCTGCCATCGCCGCGCCATTGAGAGCGATGGACGCAAGCGCTTGCGGCATGCCTCCAATCGCTGCTGACAGACAAGCGGCAGCAGTGAAGAATACTCCTACTCCAGGATGGAAGTTAAGAAACGCGTATCGAGTGATGAACCATGCCGCTACAGGCAGAATACCGGTGACAATCCAGGCAGCAACACGCAGGCGAGCCATTGGGGAGGTTGGCAAAATACCTTTCTCCTGCAAATTCAAACTTCACAACCATCTGCTACGACCAAACTGCAGTACGCCAGAGAATAGCACGATGCGTGGCGGTTTTGCTTCCTTGCCGAGGGTCTAGTTCTTGCGGACAATGCGATCATTGGCCGATTTCGCGCGTGTCTCGGCCCGCGAACATTGCACGAATAGATATGATGCAACAGGTTCTTCTCTGGTTGGGGCTGCTATTTGTCGCAAAGCAAAGCATTTAATAGGTTGCCGAAAAACAGCAGCAGCTCATGAAGGTTGTCTTATCTATAAGTTGTTTCTAAGAAACGCTCAGCAGCTACTGTGGATTATAGATTGAGAGTAGATGCTGGATAGTTGAAGGCGCACGATAATCCAGACCTTCGGCCGCTTCCGTGGCGATGATCGCTCAAGCAATTTAGAAATTCCTGAGCCGGTTCCGATCACCCGATCACCCGATGATCCGATCACCCGATTCCGTTCATCTTCCCGTGAGCCAGTCATACTGCTCTTTGTTGAGCGGCACAACCGAGAGACGGCCCTGGCGAACCAGAGGAGAACTTTCAAACAGTTCGCTCAGTTTGATTTCGGCCAGGGGCACAGGATGAGAAATCAGATGGGCTGCTTTGATCTTCACTCGCGGGTTTTTGGCGTCGTTGGCGTCCACTGATTCGACGGTTGCCGTGCCCACGGCCTGGCGCTCGTCACCGGTGTGATAGATCACCAGCTTGTCGCCTTTCTTCATCTCGCGCAGGTGCTTGAGCGCAACCGGATTGCTGACGCCGTCCCAAATCGTCGTGTCGTCTTTTTGCAAGTCAGCAAAGCCGTATTCGGAAGGTTCGGTCTTTAGCAGGTAGAACATGGAGGGATTATTTCACCTGTCAGGCAGCGAGTACATCTGCAAACAAAAGCCCCGGCGTAACAGCCAGGGCTTCTGCCGAAATAATGCTCAGCTACTTCTTGTTCGCGGTTCGCGCTTTCGGACAAGAACCGATCTCCTGCTCAAGCTTCGGATTCCAGTGAGATGCTCTGAAGCGCTCACCTTCCACAATCTTGGTGCGAACGCCATCAATCATTGCCGGAATCGGTTGATGAGCTTCGCCCTTGATGGTGTAGATCACAATTGCAGACTCGCCGGGGCTGTCGTCACTTCTGCCGACTCCAACACCTTGAATTCCGGGCTGCAATAGCTCATTCAGGTGGGCTGATTTAGCACCCGCGCCGCGCTGAAATTCCTGCGAACTCATTGCCGGAGCGATTACGCCTTGGGCGTAAACAACCTTGGTGCGCACCCCCTCGACGATGGCCGGAACTCGGTTTTTCGGCAACGACTTGAGTTCAATGAGCAACGCGCTCTCACCCGGACTATCAGAGCTTGCTCCGACTTTTACCGAACGAATTGCCGGCTCCGAGCTCATCAATGCAATTGCCTGATGCGCGCGCGCATTTTCCGCCAATTGCTGCTGCCTCGCGGAGACCGCAACCGATTGGGCCCCTACCTGGACGGATTGAGTCTGGGCGGTGGGATCGCAGCTCACAGCATGGTCGGCCCCTCCAACAATCGCCGGCGCAACCACCGGCGGTCCGGCTTGAGTAAATGCTTTGATGACGTCGCTCACTGGATTGCCCACAGTACTCGCGGTATTGCCGGCAAAGAGAAGCGCTACCGGTTCTGACGTATCCGCAGTCACGATCAGTGAACCTGAATCACCGCCCGCGCTAAAGGTTCCTCCGTTCACCACAACCTGGCCGTTGAATACGGCACTGAACGCAATAGCGCCGCCGCAGGATTGGTCATAGTCCACCACCACTCCATCGACTAATGCAGCCTGAACTGTTGAACAAGTCAATCCTGTTGTCCTGCCGCTCTTCGCGACACGCGCATCAGTGGCAACTACCGTCGGAATGTTGGCCAGCGTACTGGAGGGAGGCGCCGCTGCAATGCTGCTGGCTCCAGGCGACCCAAGATCCAAAATCGTGCCGCTGGTATCCACCGTGGTTGGGACAATCTGGGCAATTGCAGCGTCCACATTGCTTGGCGCTAAACCGCAGATCGGCGCTGTTGAACCTCTGCACGGCCCCGGAGCGGTCCCTGCCGTCGGTTTGAGCGCGGCTTGCTCCGTCAAATTCGCGACGTTGGTCCCTTGGAGAGATGGACAGCCCGGCTGCCCAGGCTGATCAATATTCTCTCCCGCCTTGCCCAGGCTGGAACGCGCGAGCACGTGGTTGTTGCTCAAAATGAATAAATTGTTTACAGCAGTTCCTCTTGACCACAAGCTGCCCAGAGTTCCGATGCAGCACGATTTTCCGTCAGTACTGTTGTCGAGAGTGTTTCCGCCTGAGGTCCCCAGCTTAATCGGAATCGACTGGACACCCGCATTGTCATTCGGGAAGACAACGGCGATGCTTGCGGTTCCGGTTTGGCTTCCTGAGGTGGCAGTCACCGTGGCCGTATTAGGCGAAGGAAACGCGCTGGGCGCAAGATAAACACCGGTCGAGCTGATGCTCCCTGATCCGGTTACGCTCCAGGTAAC